>JADKIU010000003.1:0-300000 GCA_016722565.1 Bacteroidota bacterium | reverse complement strand
GCACAAACACCATTTGAGATGGTCCATCGGAATGTATTGGTTCCATAACTTAATCCTGTAACACCGGATGTTGGTGAAGAAGGCGTGGTAACGGTTGCTGATCCGGTAACCACAGTCCAAACACCTGTTCCTGTTGTAGGTGCGTTTCCGGCCAGTGTTGCTACAGCCGTTGCACAAACAGATTGGTCGGGTCCTGCAGCTGCAGTTGTGGGAACCGGATCACTTGTAATTGTGATGTCGTCAATAGATGGAGCACAAACTCCATTTGTAATTGTCCAACGGAATGTATTTACACCCGGACTTAAACCGGTGACTCCGGATGTTGGCGAACTAGGAGTTGTAACAATTCCTGATCCTGCAAGTACTGTCCAAACTCCTGTTCCAAAAGAAGGGCTATTCCCTGCCAATGTTGCTGTTGGACCACATACAGCTTGATCAGGACCAGCAGCGGATGTTGTAGGATTTGCATAGTTTGTGATTGTAATATCATCTGTTGATGCAACGCACGTTCCATTCGAAATTGTCCAACGGAAAGTGTTTACTCCTGTTGTAAGTCCTGTAACACCTGAGGTTGGAGAGGTAGGTGTGGTGACTGTTGCAGATCCAGCAATAACTGACCATGCTCCAGTTCCTACAATTGGTGTGTTTCCTGCTAAAGTAGCTGTTGGTGTGTTGCACAAACTTTGGTTTGGACCAGCAGCAGAGGCTGTAGGGTTTGCGTAAACGGTAATTGTAATATCATCCGTTGATGCAACACACGTTCCTGAACTATTTGAAATCGTCCATCTAAAAGTATTTGCTCCTAAAGCTAATCCAGTGACACCGGAAGTTGGAGATGTGGGAGTGGTTACAGTTGCCCCCCCGGCAATTACTGACCATACGCCAGCGCCAACTGTTGGTGCATTCCCTGCAAGTGTTGCCGTTGTTAATGCACAAATGGATTGGTCAGGACCAGCTGCTGAAGTGGTTGGATTAACACAAATTTCAGCACCTACCGCAAAAAAGGTTGCTGGCGTATTCATGGTGTTGTAATTGGTTAGCAACCAACCAGCTGGTTTTGCATCATTTGAAATTCGGAGTTCGTCCAAAGAACCAATAAAATCTTGTGCAGTTGTATTTGGATCTTGTGCAATTCTAAAGGTATTGGATCCACCACCAGTAGGGTCTTCCGTTCCTAAATAGGCAACAGCAGCGCCACTAAGAACTCCGTTAACATAAAAACGAACACTATTGGCTGTTACGTCCCTAACCATTGCAATATGTCTCCATGTTCCAGTGGCAACGCCAGAAGAAACAGTTGAAATGATATCTTTGTCTGTTCCTGCACCATATTCCCAGTAGGTTCGAAGTCTTAATGTTGTGGCATCAATTGAAAAGTAATAGGAATAATTATCTACCGCAGTTTCTGTTCCTCCTCCACAAGCGAAAATTACATTTTCTTTTATGCCTGCTTGTATTGTAGTCATTCTAACCCAACCTTCTAATGTTACATTTCCTGGTATGACCAACGTTGGATCAGGCGGACGTGTTAGAGAATTACCGGCAACAAAAGTTTGACCGTCAGCAATTTTTCGTGTAGCTCCAGTTAAATTTGCAGAGCCCACATTCGTCATGGTATGCGTATTGGCTGTGGCATCCAAGGCTGAAGGAACATCGTTGTGTAAGTGCCACACGGCATTGTATTGTGCATTCCAAGTGGTTGTAACAGATTGGTCGGCAACAATAGCCGTATTTCCATAATACATACGAATGACAGTACCACCTGCAACGGAAGGTACGCGCACCCACGCCACTAATTCACCTGTTGTAGGAACGTACAATTCCAGCTGATGGTCCAGAGGTGTGATTCCATCTGCTGCTGTAAATTTTATATCGTAGCCATTTGCGTTGCGCACATCTCCACCACTTGCAACTACTCTTAAATCTAAATCTGTACGACTAACTAAAACAGGAAAGTCTATAAAAGGGCCCCCCGCTCCAACTTGTGCTGCATTGATTGTAAGAATTTTATAAAAGGAATAGCCGGGAAGCTGTCCGTAGGAAAGCCCTATGAATAAAAAGAAACCAATAAAAAGTCCTAATCTCTTAATTAGCATAAATAATCAAGCAATAGTAAATTGTTAATGGTAGATATATATTCTGGAAACCGTTTGAATAAAATTTAGGGAACAAAAATGTGCATCCAATTCTATTTAAAGATGGCTGAAATTTGAATAAAAACGAAAAAAACAAAAAATGAGTAGGTAGTTGTTTTTCCATATAATTGTATCGCATTCAAATATAGAAGATTATCTCAATAAATAGCAATAAAATCGATGAATTATGCAATCAAACCGATGAGTAAGGAATATTGGGAGTTTTATGTACTTGCCAAAGGTGCTTTTATTAGCCTTGAAAAGCTCTTCAAACACCTGTCGAATTTGAAAATGTGCTACTAAACAAAAGGAAATAAGATTTTGTTTTTTTTCTAGAAAATGAGCATAAAAAAAACACTCTTAGAAGTAAGAGTGTTTTCTGAATTTGTTTTAATTTAATTTTCTTCGAATATATCGACAATTTTCTCCAACTTATTGTCATCATATTTACCGGAAGTGGTATAAACCACTTTCCCTGTTTTATCTAAAACGAAGAAATACGGAATATCTCTTTTTTTGAAGTCCAATTCGTCTTTGTATGTTTTTCCTCCATCATAAAAAAGCAAATATGGCCAAAGTTCTTTATCTGTCTTCGATTTTATTTTGTCTTTTGAGCTGCTGCTTGCCAGTTTATTAAATCCTGTAAACATTGGAACAAAATATAAATTCACATCATAATCAACATGCACATCAAAGACATCTGCTTTTGATGCATCTACTTTTCCAATAAACTTATTGTAAATCGGATTAATCCAAGTTTTTAAATCGGGCTCAGCAGCTGTGCTGAACGCAATGCAAAGTAAGGTGTATTTTCCTTTGGTATCAACAGGTAAGTTTACTGCTTTACCATTATAGTCTTCGCATTCCATTGCAGGAAATACTGTGCCAATAACCCCTGCTTTTGGTATAAATGCAATTGAGATTGTCGCAATTGCTAGGATGGATAAAATGATTTTTCTATTCATGTTTTTTATTTTTTTTGAACAATTTTATTTCAAAATAGTAGGGAGTTTTTCTTTCGTTAATTCACTACCTGCAATTTTTAATAGAAATACTGCTTTTCCATTTTCGAAATCGTATTTCATTTCATCTTTTACAACCTGCATCAAAACTTCGTACTCTCCATAAAGCATTGTACTTAATCCGCCTACTTCAACGCGGATATTTTTATTTTGTTTTACACGTTGTATAAAGTCAATTACTTTTTGCTCATAACCATCGGTTAAGGCATACATACTGATTTCAATGGTAGCAATCATTTTATTTGTTGAGTTCTGCAAATACTTTATCTGCCTTGAATTTTTTTGCAGTTTTGCCTTTGCGTATTATTTTTACTTTGATAATCATATCTCCTTGTTTAATAGAATTAACAACATCTTGACCGGTTACAACATGTCCGAATACAGTATGTCTTCCATCTAGCCAAGTTGTTTGTACATGGGTAATAAAAAATTGTGAGCCATTTGTTCCTGGGCCAGCATTCGCCATGGAAAGGATTCCGGGTCCTGTGTGTTTTAAGTCGGGATGTATTTCATCTTTAAATTTATAGCCTGGGCCACCAGTTCCGTTGCCGGCAGGATCTCCACCTTGTATCATAAAGTTTGGGATCACTCGGTGAAATTTTAAACTATCATAGTAGGGAACTCCTTCTTTTTTAGCAGTGTTTTTGATTTTTCCTTCTGCTAAGCCGACAAAATTGGCTACAGTGAGTGGTGTTTTTTCAAATTCTAATGCAAGTAGAATAACACCTTTGTTGGTTGTGATTTCGGCATATAAACCCGGCTCCAATTTTGGTTTTTTATCTTTTTTTGCAAAACCGGCAGTTGCAACAAGTAATAATGTAAATGCTAAAAGTAATTTTTTCATAATCTTCATTTTTTTCTCCCTCAACTTTTTAAGAAGAGGTCATGGTGAGGTTTTTTATCAATTGTAAAAATAGCATAACAAATCTTAAACCAAAAGTTTTGTTAATAAAACGTCACATCATTTTCTGAATAAAATCAAAGCACTTGTTATTTTTGATGAAAATAAAAAAATCCATCTCCCTCTCCTTTTCCAAGGAGAGGGTTGGGGTGAGTTCCGATGAAAGTGTGTATTGCAGAGAAACCAAGTGTAGCAAAAGAAATAGCAGAAATATTGGGCGCTAAACAGCGCAAAGACGGCTATTATGAAGGGAATGGTTATCAGGTAACTTGGAGTTTCGGACACTTATGTGAATTGAAAGAACCACACGAGTATGATTCTGCTTATCGGGAATGGAATTTAAATATGCTTCCCATTCTTCCTCAAAAATTTGGAATAAAAGTAAAAAACGACAAAGGAATTGAAAAACAATTCAATACCATCTCCACACTTTTTGAAAATGCTTCCGAAGTGATTAACTGTGGTGATGCCGGGCAAGAGGGAGAATTGATTCAACGCTGGATATTTTCTAAAGCAAATTGTAAAAAGCCTTTAAAGCGCCTGTGGATTTCTTCCTTGACAGAAGAAGCTATACGTGAAGGGTTTACAAAATTAAAAGAAGGAAAGGAATACGAGAATTTATATTTTGCTGGTTATTCACGTGCTGCTGCTGATTGGTTGTTAGGGATGAATGCGACTCGTTTGTTTACAGTAAAATACGGAAACGGGAAACAAGTGCTTTCAATCGGTCGTGTTCAAACGCCAACCTTGGCAATGATTGTGAGTCGTCAGTTGGAAATAAATGCTTTTAAATCGGCTGTTTTTTTTGAGCTAAAAACAAAATACCGAGAGGTTATTTTTAATGCACAATTGGATCGTTTTCAAGGAGACGAAAAACAGAAAGGTGAAAGTCTTTTAGCGTCCATCAAAGAAACTCCTTTTGAAATTACTTCCGTAGAAATTAAAAAGGGAAAAGAAACTTCTCCTCGTTTGTTTGATTTAACATCCTTGCAAGTGGAATGCAATAAAAAATTTGGTTACTCCGCGGATGATACGTTGAAAATTATTCAGAATTTATACGAGAAAAAATTAGTGACGTATCCTCGTGTTGATACTACTTACTTACCCAATGACATGTATCCGAAGATTCCGGGAATCTTGAACAGTATGGTCAATTATCAAGCCTTAGTAAAACCATTGCTGGGAAGCGAAATTCGAAAGTCTACAAAAGTATTTGACGATAAAAAAGTTACTGACCATCATGCGATTATACCAACCGATGTGAAAGCGCAAGGATTGATGGGGAATGAGGCATTGGTGTATGATACAATTGCCAAAAGATTTCTCTCTGCATTTTATCCGGATTGCGAAGTGTCGAATACAACGGTATTAGGAAAAGTGAAGGAGGTTGAATTTAAAGCCACCGGGAAACAAATTTTGTTTGACGGTTGGAGAACTGTTTACGGAAAAGAATCGGTAGGTGAAGAGGAGGAGGAAAAAACACAAATTCTTCCTGAGTTTGTTCAAGGTGAATCAGGAGCACATGAAGTGTTTTTATCAGAAGGAAAAACATCTCCGCCAAAAGCATATACTGAAGCAACATTGCTGAGAGCGATGGAAACAGCAGGAAAGCAAGTGGAAGATGAAGAGTTGCGCGACTTGATGAAAGACAATGGGATTGGTCGTCCTTCCACGCGTGCTGCAATTATTGAAACGTTGTTTCGCAGAAATTATATCAAGCGCGAACGAAAAAATATTGTTCCAACCATCACAGGAATGGAATTGATTCGTGTGATTAACAATGAAATTTTGAAGTCGGCTGAGATGACGGGTAAGTGGGAGTTTAAATTGCGTCAGATTGAAAAAGGAGAATACCAAGCAGAAGCATTTTTAACAGAAATGAAACAAATGGTGAGCGATTTGGTGGTGCAAGTAAGAAGTGAATCTGCACAACGTATTACCATTGCATCACATGCCGCTGTGTTGGAGAAGGATGAAAAAATTGAATGTCCGAAATGTAAATCCGGCACGATGTTAAAAGGGAAGACCGCTTTTGGTTGCAGTAACTATAAAAATGGTTGCGACATGAAAGTGCCTTTTGAGTTGATGGGAAAAAAATTAACAGAAGCGCAAATAAAATCGCTTTTGGAAAAGAAGAAAACAGCAGTGATAAAAGGCTTCACCGCTGGGGGCATAAAAAAAGATGGAATATTAAAACTGACAGATTCTTTTAATGTAGAATTCGAAGAAGCACAAGCTAAAGTACCCAAAGCTAAAAAGGCTACTGTTGCTGAAACGAAGCCTGGTATTTGTCCGAAGTGCAAAAAGGGGACATTGCTTAAAGGCAAAGCAGCTTATGGTTGTAGTGAATATAAAACGGGTTGCGATTTTCGTTTACCATTTGATTCAATATTCACACAAAATTAAGTTTGTGAACAAAAAACTCGAAGCGAAATGACTTGGCGCGTTTTGTTTTTATCTTACCAATTCCACAAATCCTTTCTCTTCAAATTCCTTGCTGTGGCAGTTGGTTTTCCCGGTTACAATCCAAAAATAAACACCAGCATCTGCTTTTTATTTTTGATAGTTATTCCATTCCACCCTTTTTCTGATGAATTTGTTTCAAAAACTTTTTTACCCCAACGATCGAAAATTTGAAGATGATACTCTTCATAATAATTCACTCCAGCAGAATTGGTCAGTTCAACGAAAGGGAAAAACAAATCGTTATTTGCATCATTGTTTGGGCTAAATACATTTGTCGGAGTTGTAGCAAATAAGAATGGGAATACGGTGCTATCAATATTCGTGGTAAGATATCTACATCCATTTAGCCACCACATTACAAGATATGTATTAAGCATGCTTACATTTCCGGTAAAGTTGTTTTGTGTTGCCCCAGGTATATTGATGCCTGGTAAAGTCATCCAATTGTAAGGTTCTTGAGTAGTTCCTCCTATTGTTATATTGGCTGTTGTTTCGCCTTTGCAATAACTTGTAATCATTCTTAAGGTGTCAACAATTGGATCCATGTCAACAAAGAAGGATGCTAATGCAGAACAAGAACCACTCGTAACGGTAACAGAATATGTTCCTGAAGTTACGGGTGAAAGTGTACTTGTATTCACAACTGGGAGTACTGACCAAGTATAGGAATAAGAGCCTCCTATCCCACCAGAAGGAATTGCAGTTATAGAGCCATTTGATCCACCATAACATGCATTCACTGTTGTTCCATTAATAATTAATGGAGAATAATTTTCAATTGTGTCAACCAAAGTAATTACACACATGTTACTATCAGTCACAGTTACTGTATATGTTCCTGGTGGTAAATTTGTGTTTGTGTTTGTTGTGTTAAGCGGAAAACCTGTCCACGAATAAGTGTAAGGAGGATTGCTTCCTCCTGATGCAGTTACAGTGATTATTCCTGAGTTTGGAACAGCACAATTAAAAGAAGACGTAGAGCTGGCAATAAAAGGTGGTGGCTCTGTAAGTGTATGTGTAAAAGGTTGAACGCATCCACTAGCATCGGTTACAGTTCCAGCAAAATTCCCCGCTGTAACACCAAATATAGTTGTTCCCGTTGAAACAGGTGTTGTCCAATTCACTCCGTATGGAGGAGAACCTCCCGATAAAATAATTGATAAAGTTGTTGTGTCGCTGTTGCAATTGATTGCGCCACCAAAAGAAATATTTACTCCTGAAGCAGTGTCAACAACCAAAGCGGGATACGTATTCGTACATCCAGCGCTGTCTGTAATTGTTAAAGTGTATGTCCCAGGAGATAATCCAGTAACTGTATTTGTTGTGTCGCCTGGACCCGTTGACCAACTATAAGTGTATGGCAAAACCCCGCCAGTTGGAGTAACGGTAATTGCACCATTATTGACTAAGCCAACACAACCTTCAGTAATGAATGGCGTAGAAAAAAATGCACCACCTGTTGCCCCAATTGTAACTGTATCAGTTAAAGTTTCAGAAAAACATGAACTTTCAGTTATTGTAACGATATACGTTCCTGGAGGAACACCAGTAATGGTTGTTCCATATTGAGGAGGAGAAGTATTCCAAACAATGTTGTAAGGAGGACTTCCACCTGTAACAGTCGCTGTTGCAGAACCAGGCGATATGCAGGTGGCATCGGTTGTTGTTGTGGTTAGCCCCAAGGTGCCACCACTTGTACAATTAATGAGTCCAGTTGGGGTTAGTGTTGTAGCAAACCCTAAACCGCAAACATATAATTCGCCACTGTTGTTTAATACAACATCGGTTATAACACCCGACATAGGATATGAATTTATCAATGTCAATGTAGCATCATATTGATGAACAGTATCGTTATCTGCCAAAAATAAATTTCCGCAATCATCTGCTGAAAGACCTCCCCAAAATACTTTCATAGAATCACCACCAGGAGGAAAGCTAATTCGTTTGTAAACCAATAAATTTCCAGTTGGACCATCCCATTTTTTTAATACATAACTATCATATGAATACACAATGGTGTTAGAAGTTGTTAATCCATTATATCCGTTTGCATTGAAAAGACTTCCTCCATAGAACATATTGGATGCGCCTTCAAAAAGTGCATAATTAGTACTTACGTTATAAGTTGTGGGCATTAGAGTTGGTAGTGGAAGTTTAACTAATTGGTTTTCAAATATTCCATCTGAAATACCTGCTTTGTTTGTTATTTGATAACAATTACCATAGTTGTCGAGTGCGAGCATATTTACATCATGGCCTGCATTTAATGTTGGAACATATTGTACCATTGATAGACTAGTTAAATTAGTATCTAAATAGCAAGTTTGATAAGTGGGACTCGTTATTCCTCCTCCAGCAATTACAGCTTGTTGATTACATCTGCTAAATGATATTCTCCACATTTCTGAAAACAATGCATGTCCGCTATACACGGCCATGACAAGAGCGCTTGAGTTCATTTTTACAACTTGAGCGCCACTTGATCTAAAACCTTGCACAACATAAATGCTGTTTGAACTTCTGTCAACAGCAAAATCACCATAGTCGTATCCCGAATTAAATAATGTAGCTGTATAGGTCCAAACCAATACACCGCTTGGATTGTATTTCAACAAAATGGGATTTCCTGCAAATATTCCACCGTGCACATAAACATTTCCTGCATTGTCGTAGTCAATATCATATGCGTCATTTGAGCTGGCAAAGACAGGAGTCACGGTCCATGGATCAATTACAATTGTTTCACTTTTGTTGCTGTTGTCAATTTTAAATCCGATTTGATTACCCGACAAAGTGAATTTACTTTTTATGAATGATTTTGTTTTGGCTGAAAAAGAAATGGGTTTATGATCTATAATTTTTCCAATAGGGGAGTTTATTTCTAAGTTATGTTTTATGATTTTTGCTTTGGAGTTTTCTGGTAAAAGCATTTTTACTCTTTCAACATCAGCTCCTGGATGAAGATATATGCTGTATTTAATTCCACTCGAATCTTTTGGAAATTCAAAAACAATATCCGTAAAAGGATAGATGTCCCGGTAAGTTAGTTTAGTAAAGGCATTCGCTATGATTGTTCCTTTTTTGCCTTCACTTTTAAGATCAGAATATGAGTAGTAATTGCTTACTCTGTTTTCAGCAATAATCATTGAATTAGGATTAATGTCAATAAACTTTAATTCATAAAATAATTCATTAATTTGTTGTTGAAGCTCTTTTTTTTCTTTTTCCTCAGTGGTTATGTCTTTTCCTGTTCCGGATTTTTCTTGTGTGTTTTTTTTGATTCGCTCTATTTTTATGATTGTATACCCACTGTTGGTAAAACAAAATTCTACCCCATCTATATGGGCAGAGAAACGAACCAGTTCGTTGTTAGGGAGTTTTTTGTCGTCAAACTGGCTTTTGTTTTCAATAAAATTCTTTTGTTCAAACAAGTGTTTGTTTGTCCATTTGGTTTGTCCTAAAGCATTGGTAATGCTAAAAAAAAGTAGAATGGAAGTGACGGCTTTTAACATCTTGTTGTATGTTTTAACGAATATAAAACATTTGAGCTGATAATGAAGTTTATTGGCTTTAAATACTTCATAAAAATGGTATTCAGGCATTTTTTTTAGATTTGTTCAGCTTTTTAATGAATTCAACATGATTTATGGTTCAATCTCAGCAAATTTTAATTATAGGAACCGTTTGGCCTGAGCCAAATTCTTCTGCGGCAGGTAGTCGAACGTTGCAATTAATCGAATTGTTTCAAAAACAAAATTATAAAATCACGTTCGCTTCAGCTTCAAGTGATAGTGAATATGCTTTTGATGTTCAAACGTTGGGAATAGAAAAAGTGAAAATCGAGTTGAATAACAAAAGTTTTGATGAGTTTATTTTGAAACTACATCCAAGCATTGTGATTTTTGATCGATTTATGATTGAAGAACAATTTGGTTGGCGGGTAGCAGAAAATGCTCCAGATGCCCTGAGAGTTTTAGATACGATTGATTTACATTGTCTCCGCCAAGCCCGCCAATTGGCATTCAAAGAAAAACGACCATTTACCACTGAAGATTTGTTTTCCGATACAGCCAAGCGCGAAATTGCTAGTATTCTTCGTTCTGACACTTCGTTGATTATTTCCGATTTCGAAATGAAACTCTTGCAAGATTATTTTAAAGTTGATCTTTCGCTTTTACATTATGTTCCTTTTTTGTTAAATAAAATTGATGAGGTGACACAAAAAAAGTGGCCGTTGTTTGAAGAAAGAAATCATTTTATCACCATCGGAAATTTTATTCACGAACCCAATTGGAATGCAGTTCAATATCTAAAAGAAGAAATTTGGCCGTTGATACGAAAGCAGTTGCCAGGAGCTCAGTTAAATGTTTACGGTGCATACGCTTCTCAAAAGGTAAATGAATTAAATAATGTAAAAGAAGGCTTCATGATTAAAGGCAGAGCAGAAGATGCAATGCAGGTAGTGAAAGAAGCAAAGGTGTGTTTGGCTCCTTTACGATTCGGTGCAGGAATAAAAGGGAAATTAGTAGAAGCGATGCAGTGCGGAACGCCAAGTGTAACAACGGAAATTGGAGCAGAAGGAATGCATGGGTCTTTTGAATGGAACGGAATCGTTGCAAATACCCCACAAGAATTTGCGGCTGCAGCAGTGAAATTATATACAGAGAAAGCGCTTTGGCAGAAATCTCAGGACAATGGAATTAAAATCATCAATAATTTTTATTCAAAAGAATTTCACGGAGCGAAATTGATTGAACAAATACTATTTCTGCAAAAAAATCTCCAACAGCATCGGTTGAAAAATTTCACTGGAGCCATGTTGATGCATCATACTTTAGGTAGTACAAAGTACATGTCGAAGTGGATTGAGGAGAAAGGGAAGAAAAAACTAAGTAACTAAGGGATAAAGTAATAAAGTAATAAAGAAAGGTGTTAGTAAGTATCCTTAACTGTTTCTAGTAAATCACTTTCAAAAATGCTTTGCGGAGATATTACAATTTCTTCGGATGGAATGTTGTCTCCGTAGCGTTCTTTTAAAATGGCTTGTACTTCTTTGCTGGATAAATCAAACTCTTTCAGCTTTTGCAATTTCCCAATTTCAATGTTCGCCCCTTGTTTGTATATTTTCCAAACCAATTCGGAGCAATAGATTTTATCATCACTCCATCCGAAATAGATGTCATAACTTTTTCCTTTGTACTTTTCTCCGCTAGCTTTTACTTTCGAAAAGATGGCAGGTGTTAATGAAGTAGCTGCATCTTTTAGTCGCTTTACAACATATTTAGAATCTTTTCCATGTTGTATCCATTCGCTGAATGGTGTGAGCTTAACCGGACCTACAGCTTCGTAAACATATACTTTACTATTTTCAATATAAATGACTCCACAATGGCTATATATGGAACGAGTCGCAATTCGCACAGCCGTGCACTGCTTTGATTGTGAGGTTTGAAAAATGATATCTCCGTTTTGAAAACTACTTGTTTTCTCTGTGAAACTGCAGGCAATAAAAATGGAGATGCAAAAAATTACAATAGTAACGGAAACCAGATGAAGGTATCTCTTTTGCATGAGTTGAAGGGATTAAGAAATTAGTTTTGAAACGATTATCGGATGCTCGAATTCAAGCGATTGGTAAAGTCGTTACCAAAGCCTCCGAAACTATCAAACATCATCGGATTGGTTTGTGCTCCGAATCCATTATTGATGTATGGACTGTTCCCTTGAGATACAACTGTCCTGAAGCTTAATGTACTGTTTTTAGAAACTTTGTAATCCATTCCAACTGAAACTGCTTTGAAGTTGTTTTGTCGGTTTGCCATGTTGTTGGCATCGTAAATTACCGCTCCGGAAACAGCAACACGTTTGTTTAATTGATATTGTCCTTCTACAAATAACAAATTGCCAGTCCGTGCTTTATTGTTGGTGTTAAACAACGCTTCATTCTGATTAATGGGCATAAAGGTGTTGCCGGTTATTGAATAATGCATCAACCCTACATTTAATTTGAAGCGATTGGTTAATTGGTAGCCAATTTTAGGTGCAATAAATGTTGTGAAGGCCGTGTTTTTTGAAGCGCCTAGAAAGCTAACTCCAGCTCCTGCTGAAATAGAGGCTGATACCCTATCTTTTGATAATAGCTTGGGTTTTGACGGATTGAAATAATCGTCAGTTGTGCTTTGTGCTTGGATAAAAGCCGCACTAAATAAAAACAATGTAAAGGTTATTAACTTTCTCATGTTAGCTTATTCGTTTCCCAAAGTTAATCAAAAATCGTTTTAAAAAATATATTTGTGAAAGTTTAACATCAACAGATTCGTAATTCGTTAAAATTCGTAATTCGTAGCACCATGAAGATATTTGTTAAAAACCTAGATAGAGATATCAATGAAATGCAATTGGAAGGTTTATTTGCCCAGTTTGGAGAAGTAGTTTCCACTAAAATTGTGTATGATACCATTACCTGGGAATCAAAAGGATTTGCCTTCTTGGAAATGGCTAAAAAAGCGGATGGTCAGAAAGCAATCGAAGCCTTGAATGGGAAAGAAGTAAAAGGACGTGAGTTAATTGTTCAGGAAGCGGAAGAAAGAAGAAGATAAAATAGTTGCCCATGAGCCAATTAAAGTTTGTTTTTCTTTTTTTTATTTCGCTGTTGCTTTGTTGCGCTTCCGAAACAGGAGATCAGGCGCGAGAAAAAGAATTTGCTGCGTCAAATGATAGTATCTTAAAAGTTCGAAAGGAGATTCGTGCCAGCGAAAAAGCGCAACGCCTGGATACTTTGTTTAAAAATAAAGCCAAATTAGCAGGTTTTAATGGTTGTGTATTGGTGGCGCAAAAAGGACAGGTGATTTATAAAAACAGTTTTGGTTTCGCCAATTTAAAAACAAAAGATTCACTTCAAATTAATTCCGCTTTTCAATTAGCTTCTGTTTCCAAAACATTTACAGCAACCGCCATCTTAATGTTGATGGATCAGGGGAAACTTTCATTGAAAGACAATGTACAAAAGTATTTTCCGAAATTTCCCTATAGTGGAATAACAATTGATTTATTGCTATCACATCGTTCGGGGTTGTTTAATTACATTTATTGCTGTGAAAAATTTTGTGAGAAACCCAATAAATACAATAAAGGTGTTTTTGATAATGCTGCAATGATGGAAATTATTACCAACAACAAATGTGATGTGTATGCGCAACCCAATAAAAAATTTGAATATTCGAATACTAACTACGCTATTCTTGCTTGTATCGTTGAAAAAGTATCCGGACAAAGTTTTGCGGATTATGTAGAACAAAATGTATTTAAACCGTTGGGTATGGATCATTCCTGGGTACACAATCCAAAAGGAACAATAGCGCATAAGAACAAAACGATGGGACATAAAGCGTCTGGTTATTTTGAGGATGAAACCTATGCAGATGATGTAGTAGGCGACAAAGGGATTTATTCCACCGTAGAAGATATGTTGAAATGGGATCAATCGTTTTATGGTGAAACCTTACTTAAGAAAGAAACGAAAGATTTGGCATTTACCGGCTACAGCAATGAGCATAAAGGGAAACGCAATTATGGTTATGGTTGGCGGTTAACCGATGATGGTAAAAATCCGAAAATCATCTATCACAACGGGTGGTGGCATGGCTATAATACCTTGTTTTTTAGAAGACCAGCGGATCAAACAACGGTAATTGTTTTAGGGAATAAGTACAACCGCAGCACCTATCAAATCCAAGGTGTTTTAGAAATTCTCAACGCGAATTCTAGCGCAGTAGAGATGGAAGAATAATTTTTCAATCTTCATTTTTCTAATCTATCCCTATTTCACCTATCTTTGCAGAAAATTTAAAACAATTCAGATGAAAAAAATCGTTTATTTATTAGCCTTTTTACCTTTTGTGGTTACTTCTTGTGGTGGTGGCGGCAAAGATGGGGTATTGTCTGCTGAAGATAGTTTGACAGCTATTTCCGGTGGTCAAGCTGTTCGTATCGACAGACAGGACTCCAGTATTCAATCGTTTATCCGTGGATTTAATGAAATTCAGGATAATTTAGATGAGATTAAGAGAAAAGAAAAAATTGTTTCTGAAAACAGTAAAGATCCTGAAGTTCGCAAAACAAAGGAGCAACAAATTGTGGATGATATCCAATCGATTTATGATATCATGAACAAGAACAAACAACGCATTGCTTCTTTAAAATCGAAATTGAAAGATTCGAACCAGAAAAATGATGAGTTGGAGAAATTTATTGCTCGTTTAACAACTGAAATCGAAGAGAAAGATGCTCAAATCAATGATTTGAAAGGTCAATTGGAGCGTATGAATGTTGAGATGACAGCTTTGAACTTAAATTACGAAGAAGCAACGCATGAGTCAGCGGTTAAAACGGAAAAATTAAATACTGCTTATTATGCCTTTGGAACATCAAAAGAATTGATTAAGAATAATGTGTTGACCAAAGAAGGTGGTTTTATCGGAATGGGTAAAACAGCGAAAATGAAGGAAGATTTCAATAAGGGATATTTTACAAAAGTGGATATTTCTGTTGTTTCTGAAATCGTTTTAGGTGCTAAAAAAGCAAAAATTATCACAACTCATCCTGCTGGTTCTTATAAAATTGAAGGCGCTGATGGGAAAGCAGAAAAGATTGTGATTACCAATGCCGAAGATTTTTGGAGTGCTTCCAAATATTTGGTAGTTGTAGTTGAATAAAAAAAATCGAATTATAATAAACACCGTCATTTCAAATAGTTGTGAGTGACGGTGTTTTTTTATGGATACACATGCAGCAAAAAAACATAACGATACCCAAAACAGCGCGTTATTTCATCTTGAATGAGCCCACAGAACAAATCGAACAGGTTTGGTTTGTTTGTCATGGCTATGCGCAATTGGCCAATTACTTTATTAAAAATTTCGATGAATTGGACCCTGCAAAACATTTAATTGTTGCGCCTGAAGGATTGCATCGTTTTTATTGGAAAGGCTTTTCGGAAAGGGTGGTAGCAAGTTGGATGACAAAGGAAGATCGTGAAAATGATATTTCGGATTATGTGAACTATTTGAATCTGGTGTATGATGAAGTGATGTCATCCTTTAAAAATAGAAAGGTTAAAGTAAATATTTTGGGGTTTTCTCAAGGCACAGCAACGGTTTGTCGATGGGTTGCGAATGGGAACGTGCAGGCGGATAATTTTATTTTATGGGCAGGTGCTTTTCCTCCGGATATGAATTTTAAACAAGATAGAAGCGTGTTTGATACTTTGAAAACGTATGTTGTTGTTGGTGATGCAGACGAATTTATAAATGAAGAAGAGGTTGTCAAACAAAGTGACTTTTTGAAAAAGAATAAGATTGACTTTGAATTAATACGTTTTAAAGGGAAGCACGAAATTGATAAAACGGTTTTAAGTAATTTACAAAAACGTTTTTAGCCATTCAACTGCTTTTTCTTCGCTTGTAAAGATATGTGTCGGACGGGCAGGTTTGTTGAATTTTAAGTAGACATTTCCAACTAATTTTTGTGATAAGGATTGAATCACGTAAGCCTCTGCACTCGCATATGGGTCGGATTCGGCAGTAGCAATATAGGACCTTGCTTCGGGTGCAGGTAACGTATATTTGTGCGTAATAATCAACAATGGAAATTTTTTTCCATTCCCGATTTGTTCTAAGGCACTCACCACTTCTTTCACATCTTTAATTTCAACATCCTCACTGCTATTGATACTTACAAAAACAATTCCATCGCTTCGAAGTGCAACGAATTTGTCTTCAAAATCAACTTGTTTAATGATATCAATGGTTAGGCTTTCCATGTTTATAAAAATGTTCTTAGCCACCGCAGGGCTTCTGATTCATCCGTAAACAAACGGGTTGGTCGCACTGGTTTGTTGTAGCGAATGTAAAAGTTGCCTACAATTTTTAAAGCAACAGAATTAATCACGAATGCATCGGCAAGGGTATACATGTTACTGTCTTTACTTGCTGCAAATTTACGTGCATCGTCTCCTACTTGAATAAATTTAGTTAGAACAACCAAGTTGCAAAATGATTTTCCATTCCCGAGCGCTTTTACAACTTCTAAATGTTCTTTTAAATTTTGCAAGGTTATTTCATCAACTGAATCGATATCAAAACGGAGAATCCCTTCTTCTTGAATAGAAATCGTCCCAAGAGAAATGTTTATTTTGTCTAGTATTTGCACTTGTTGGTCGACTCAAATTTAGTATTAGTCGATGCGAAGTTAGTCAAAAATAGTTGAAAAAGCCAGCGCTAAAATGTAAAATTTGTATGTAGGTACATACAATTAGCGTATCTTTGCACAAAATCTGACCTCCCCCTTATGAAACTATTATATAATTACCTGAAAAGATACAGATGGCTTGTTGTTTTAGCCTTGGTATTGGCCGCCATCAATCAAATTTTTTCACTCATTGATACTTATATCTTCAGTCGAATTGTTGACGACTTTGCAACAACACCTCATATAAAAACGGAGCACCACGATGTGTTAACACGTTATCAGTTTGTAAAAGGTGTTGGGCTGCTTATCTTATTAGGAATGGGCGCTGCCATGGTTTCCAGGATAGCTAAAAACTTTCAGGATTATTTTGTAAATGTCATTACGCAAAAACTAGGTGCTCAAATTTATTCGGATGGATTAAAACATTCATTGGAATTGCCCTATCAGGTTTTTGAAGATCAACGCAGCGGTGAAACATTAGGTAAACTTCAAAAAGTTCGTATTGATGTCGAAAAGTTAATCATGGCCTTTGTTAGCATTCTCTTCACATCCTTAGTTGGAGTTGTCTTCGTGATGATTTATGCCGTTAACATTCACTGGATGATTGCGGTGGTTTACTTTTCTGCTGTTCCTATTTTAGCGTTTATTTCTTCTTTATTAAGTAAGAAAATAAAAATCATTCAGAAAAAAATCGTTGGTGAAACCACTGCATTAGCGGGTTCAACCACCGAATCGCTTCGCAACATTGAGTTGATTAAAAGTTTAGGTTTGGCCGATCAGGAAATCAAGCGACTGAATGATACCACCGTGAAAATATTGGGATTGGAATTGAAGAAAGTACGCTACATCCGCAGTATCAGCTTTATCCAAGGAACGTTCGTGAATTTTTTAAGAAGCAGTATTCTTTTTCTTTTGTTGTATTTTATTTTCGGGGATGTCATGTCGCTCGGACAGTTGTTTGCGATGCAGATCTATTCGTTCTTTATCTTCGGACCACTTCAGGAATTGGGAAATATCATTAACATTTATCGTGAAGCGGAAGTCTCCCTTGATAATTTTAAAGCCATCTTAGACACACCAAAAGATGTAAAACCAAACCAACCGGTAAGCATTAAGGGAATTGAAAAATTGGAGTTTTTAAATGTGAGCTTTAAACATCAATCTGCAAACAACAATGCCTTGGATGGTATTTCTTTTGATGCTAAGAAGGGTGAAACCATAGCATTTGTGGGGCCTTCCGGCTCCGGAAAAACCACCTTGGTGAAATTGTTGGTTGGATTGTATCCTCCGCTGGATGGAAAAATTGAATACAACGGAAACAATTATAATACCATCGACTTGGATGAATTGCGCTCTCAAATTGGATTTGTTACACAAGACACACAACTTTTTTCCGGAACAATCAAAGAAAATTTATTGTTTGTTGCTCCGAATGCAACCGATGAAGAATGTTTGGATGTATTACACAAAGCAGCATGCCATAGTTTATTAGCACGTGCTGAAAACGGTATCAACACCATGATTGGTGAAGGTGGGGTGAAAGTATCGGGTGGTGAAAAACAACGTTTATCCATTGCACGAGCACTTTTGCGTAAGCCTTCTTTACTTGTATTTGATGAAGCTACTTCGTCCTTGGATTCAATTACTGAAGAAGAAATCAGTAATACGGTGAAGTCACTTTCTGAAAATAAAAATCAGGTAACCATCATGATTGCCCATCGCTTGAGTACCATCATGCATGCGGATAAAATTTTCTGCTTGGAAAAAGGTAAAATTACGGAGTTTGGAAAACACGATGATTTGCTTGCTCAGAAGGGGTTGTACTATGCAATGTGGAGACAACAGATTGGTGAACGAGTTTAATGTAGCAGTGAATAAAGATTTGATTTTTATAACGTATGTGCTCAAAAAGGCAACGTTAAAAAATCAACCAACTACTTCAAACTAAAGAAGTGAACTAGAATTGCAAGGGAATCAAAAACAAGTCTTTTTTCTGAGCTTTCGTTTTTGGAGTCTTTGTTTTATTTCTTTTTCTTGCGGACATGAATAGGGTTGATTACAATTGGACAAAAACTATTTTTAAACCACACTTTTTTCTTTTCGAAGCCGCCTAACTTATTGTCGTATACCAAACAATAATATCCTTTCGCATATTCCGAAATGTTTAATGAATTTCCATAACCTTGCTTTACAATTGCTCCGTAAGGATTGTAAACAATGAAATACGTATCACTTGTAAATTCTAATAATTGATTTTTGTTTTTTACAGTATAATTTACCGGTTCCTTTTTGGAGTAATAGGTTACTGCATCTGAAAACTTACTCATCTTATCGTATCCCTTTTGTTTTACTCTGAATTTATTCTCTCCACTGTTTAAAATAACCGGGACAGAGTAGGAGTTAGGGGTCGGACTACCAATTCCATTTATTTTTGCAACCGTTACCCATTTATCGAAAATATATTGTTCGACAATATATGGCAAGGAACCAGATTCGTTTTTTGCGGTCCAACTCACCATTCCATCTTTACTGATTTTGAAAGATTGGATCTCGAAAGTGGCCATCACTTTTTCTGCCTTGATGTCGCTCTCTTTTTCACCAATTTTGATGTTTTTGTCATCTCCTGCAACGGATGCCACAGGCAACAAAAAAACAAACGCTAAAAATGACAATACGTAAAGTGCTCTTTTCATAGCAGTTATGAATTAGGATTTTATAGAACAAAATTAAAGCACTTGACTGCGACTTTTTAACTTGGGAATTAAAGTAATGAACATGTGGGTGTTAATTACGTCTGTATGTTTAATAAAATTAGTGGTTTTGTCAATTGTTAATACTGTTAATAACCTTGAGAGGTTTGTTGAATAGGACTTGTGGGGCGACTTTTGGGAAGGAGTTAGTTGGAAGGCTTGTTTCTCTTAATAAATAGTTAAGATTTATCTTCTTCTGAAGCTTGAGTGCTTATTTGAAATCCCGTACAGTTACAAAAACCGTCTTGAATTGCTTTTTACAGCCATTTGCATCCATTTCTGTAACGTTAATGCAACCGCTGGAGGCGCCCCAATTCAATGTGATGGAATTGGTGTTTTGGTCGGTCACCAATGTGCATCCTTCCGGAAAAGTCCATTCGTAGGTACAACCGTTAGTAAGTGGTACCGAATAGGTTACCGTTTGTTTTAACAATGCTTCGTGCGGACCATCAATCTCCGGTGCTTTTAACAATCCGAAATCATAAGCTGTCCACAAGGTGGAATTGTAATTTTTATCTTTCGAGAAAAAACCTCTTCGTCCACCTTGGTTTTTACATTTGCCGGGATCAACCAACAAAGCATGACTCAATTTATCTACTTTGTAAAAAACAACTGCTTCTTTTTTTGTCGGACTGTTGTAAGCCAAACGATGAATGTCTTTTACATTTAAATAACCATCAATGGTTTCGGTCGGTGTTGTGCTGATATGGTGCAAGCTGGTCCACTGTTTCATAATCTCAACACCATTGCGTTTGTTTACAATCCAATCGCTGTTGCCTTGATAAATAATCATGCGGGGGTATTCACCTTTGTAATTGGGATTTTGTTTGCGAACAATGTTTGCCCATTTCTCTGCAGGCTTTACACGCCAACCTAAAAAGGCCATTGCTGCACTTACATAGCCATTGCCTGCTTTGTATGCACCACCGGCAAACACTGCCCCCGAATTAAATGTTTCCGGATAATCGGCCATCATGACGACACTCATCGCGGCTCCGGCAGATAAGCCGGTAATAAATATTTTGGAAGAATCAATCGCATAGTTGGCCTGCATATACTCCACCATTTTTTTGATGGATGCATTTTCTCCGCGACCTTTATTTGTGTGTTTGCGCTTGTACCATCTGAAACATTTTTCAGGATTATTAAAAAAACGTTGTTGTGGATATAAAACATAAAAACCATTTTCATCGGCCAACTTACTCCATCCCGATTGCTTTTGTACTTTGGTTGCGCATTGCAAACAGCCATGCAAAACAACGACCATGGGTGCAGGTTTTGATTTGTCTGCATTGGGTGGTGTATGTAGGTACATTTTTAAATGACCTTTGTTTTTTCCAAAATGACGAACACGTTTTAAATCCTGGGAAAATGAAATATGAAAAAAGAAAAAGGTAAGAAGGAGGAGGAGAATATTTTTTTTGTTCATGCTTAATTTCTTTCTTGTAAAGAAACGAAAAAAATGCCTTCGTGTTATTAAACTAACCTTCAAAACAATTTATTGAAAACGATTTTTTTACGGAATCTTTTTTTTCAAGCATCTCCCTCTTGGCTCATCTCCTTCATGGAGTACAATTTCGGAGTGAAGAAACTTTACCGCTTCTTCAGAACCTTTCACTTTGATTTCACTGCGTGCAATCATTTCTGATTCAAATTCAGTTAATACACTTTTCCGGATTCCCATTTCTCTCCAGTTTGAGAATGGTCTGCATCCTTTGGCGATTGCGCGAGCCAAAGCCAATGCATCCAGCAATGCTTGGTTTGCTCCTTGTCCTTTAAACGGACTCATCGGATGTGCCGCATCACCAATCAGTGCTACTGCTCCTGCTTTTTCCAATAATTCTATTGTAAGCATTTCTCTGTCGTACACTGGATAGCCGGAAATGTGTGCTTCTGGAGTTGCTGCTAAAATCTGTGGAATAGGAGTATGCCATTGTGTTCTGTTGCATGCTTCTTGCTTTAGCGCCTGGGAACCTTGAGCACTCAAAGCCTTTGCGTCTTCTTCCGACATTGGAAAACTCAGTTGCCACATTACGGTGTCGGACGAATAGGGCATCACATATATTCGTTCATGACCATTTGCAGTTTGAAATACAGTGGCTGAATCCAGTAATTCACTTTCCAGTCCTTCGAGTGCTTTGAGCGGACAAATGCCCAATATCACAATACAACCAAGATACTGCAATGGAGTAATTTCGTCACCAATCACCAACTTGCGCACCGAACTACGAATGCCATCTGCTCCAACCACAAGGTCTGCTTTTGCACTTTTTATTGTTCCATCCACTTGAAAATTTAGCTCGATACTTTTGTCTGCAGATTCTTTCCAACTCAGCAATTGATGTCCCCACTGCACGGCATTTTCTCCACCCAGTTGCTCAAGCAATGCAAACCGTAATGCTTGTCGAGCGATATGCACATTCGTGCGCTTGGGAACTTTTTTAGCATTCGTTTGCATCCATTTTCGCATTCCCCATTCCCCAATTATTTTTCCTTCTGTAGTATGTACCACATGTCTGGTTGAAACCACACCTTCCTTCAACGAAAAAATGCCCAAGCCTTCAATGGCCTTGCTGGCTTGTTGGAGTGTGAGTCCATAACCTTGAGCGCGCGCATCAAAGCTATTATCACGTTCAAATAATGTAAAAGGAATACCGCGATGCAAGCAGGCTACAGCCAATGCTACTCCGCCAATGCCGCCACCAATAATTGCAACATGAGGGTAATTTTCTGTATCTGCTTTTGGAGGATTTGGAGAAGGAAGCAAGCCGGAGCCGGAACATTTTACACAAGCAGAGAGATGTCCCTTCGGGCGAATAGGAGGCAATCCAGTATTTTTTGATTTTTCAAATTGGTCAACAGCCATTTGGTAGCGGAGTCGAACGCTCTTGCGGAGTCGTTGACTTTTTTTACCGCGCCCCAGACATTCCGGACAAATCATCCAGTAGGCTTCTTCCTTTACCACCTTTTCGATTAATTGATTTTAGATTATGGGTAATGATGTATCTTTTTAAAAATCCTTATACAACAAATACTTTTTTCTGATGACTTTAAATTTTGTAATACCAGGATCCCAACTTTTGCGGATTGCATCTTCGTTTACTCCGTCTTTAATTTGTTGTTGCAAGGTAGCATTGCCGGCATGGAAATTAAAATTTTCATCAAAGAATTTTGATTTGTCAGGAGTGTTCGCATACGTACCGATCAACCAAAATAAATAAATTTTCTTGGTGTCTTTCATGTATTCTTTCCCAAACTCGGATAAGTTATGCCCTTTGCATTCGATGCCTTTGTACTTTGGCTCCATCGCTCCCGGCTTAGGTTGTGGCGTAAATTTATAATTGGCTTTTTCTAAAACCGGACTCCCAATTACTTGAAACGGGAAGTCGGTTCCGCGTCCCACCGAAATTTGTGTGCCTTCAAACAATCCTAAACTTGGATATAAATATACCGAACTCATATTCGGTAAGTTGGGTGATGGACGAATACCCAATTCAAACATGTCGTTATGTGAATAGTTGGTAATGGTAATCACTTTTAAATTACATTTTACTCCACCTTTTAACCAACCTTCACCATTAATCATTTGTGCATATTCACCAATGGTTAATCCATATACAATTGGAACTGGATGTAAACCTAAAAACGATTTATAAGCATCCTCCAAAACAGGTCCGTCAATATAATGCCCGTTTGGATTCGGACGATCCAATACAATTACTTGTTTGTTGTTTTCGGCACAGGCTTCCATCACATAATGCAAGGTAGAGAGGTAGGTATAAAAACGAACGCCCACATCTTGTATGTCGAAAATTACCACATCCACATCTTTTAAATCCGCTGCCGATGGTTTTTTGTTTTTGCCATAAAGTGATATAATACTCAATCCGGTCTTTGCATCTTTTTCGGTTGCCACTTTTTCTCCGGCATCCACCAAGCCACGGAAACCATGCTCCGGACAAAATACTTTTTTAACGGAAACTTTTAAGGCAATCAGACTGTCTACTAAATGGGTGGTTTTAATAACAGAAGACTGGTTGGCGACTACTGCTATCGATTTGCCTTTTAATAACGGAAGGTATTCGGTTGTGCGGTCGGCTCCCACTTTTAAATCATTTATGGTTTTAACAGCCGTTTCTATTTTGGTAATGCCTTGCGCGTTGGCAAAAGCTGCAAATAGAAGCAGTGTTGCAATTGTAAAGATTTCTCGATAAGCTCTAAATAACATTGGCGGTAAAAGAGTATTTTTGTAAATCATATAATCTAAACAAAGCTACTAAATTTTGAACATCGAACGTTTCATTGCTAAACGAATCCTTTCCGGTTCAAGTGCTTCTCATCAACTTTCGCGCCCAATTGTGCGCATTTCGGTGTTGGGCATTACACTCGGCTTGGCGGTAATGATATTGGCGGTAGCGGTAGTAACCGGTTTTCAAAACGAAATCAAAGGAAAGTTGATTGGCTTTAACTCACATATTCAAATCTCCAATTACGATAACAATATTAGTGCAGAACCGAAACCCATCAGCCGAATTCAACCTTTTTTGCCGGAGATTAACTCCAATCCGGAAATTAAACACATTTCGGTATATGCCACCAAAAGCGGTATTGTAAAAACAAAAACGGATAACGAAGGAATTGTTTTAAAAGGAATTGCTTCGGATTACGATTGGACTTTTTTGAACAAATGTTTTGTGGAAGGGAAAGCATTGGATTTAACAGCGGATACCGTTTCCAAAAACATTGTAATCTCCAAACACATTAGCGATAAACTGAATTTGAAATTAAACGATAAAATGATCATCTATTTTATTGTTGATCGGTTTGATAGTTTAGGAACAAAAGTGAGGACCGAAACTGCTGCCAAAGATTTTTACATTTCAGGGATTTATGAAACCGGCTTGGAAGATATTGATAAAACGTTGGTGTTGTCTGATATCAAACGCATTCAGAAAATGAACGGCTGGCAAGAGGATGAAGTTGCAGGTTTTGAAATTGCAATTAAAGATTATAAAAAGATTGATGACATCGGTTATGATGTGGATGGGTTAATCGGACAAGGGTTGGTGGCGATGACCATCAAGCAAACAAATCCAGCTATTTTTTCGTGGCTGGAAATGATTGATGTGAATGTAATTGTGGTGTTGGTATTGATGGTGATTGTAGCCGGCATCAATATGATTTCGGCCTTGTTGATTTTGATTTTGGAACGCACCAACATGATTGGAATTTTGAAAGCGATGGGCGCAAGTAATGGAAGCGTTCAGAAAATATTTTTGTACAACTCTGTGTATCTAATCGGAAAAGGATTGCTGTGGGGAAATATTTTTGGAATTGCGATTGCACTTCTTCAGCAACACTTTGGTATTTTTAAGTTGGATGAAAAAATATATTACATCTCACAAATTCCGATACATTTAAATTTGATGGATGTTTTACTATTGAATCACGGAACATTGCTATGTTGTTTATTGATGTTAATTATTCCGAGCTTTATCGTTTCGAAAATTACTCCCGTGAAAGCGATACGCTTCAGTTAGGTACAGAAAACGAATAAAACGAATCTGTGTTTGTTATTTATTATGTTCAAGAACAATGACTCTCAATGCATTAATATTCTGCTTTAAATTTGTATTTTTGGCTCCTCAAAGAAAACTTAGATTCGTAAATTCGTAATAATTCGCTATCCGTAATATGAAAAAGACCTGTGATAACATTTTAGGAACAATTGGTAATACTCCGATGGTTCGTATCAATAACCTGACAAAAGGCCTAAAAGCAACAGTATATGCAAAAGTAGAAACCTTTAATCCCGGAAACTCGATTAAGGATCGTATGGCGTTGAAGATGATTGAAGACGCAGAAAAAGATGGACGATTAAAACCGGGTGGAACCATCATTGAAGGAACCAGCGGGAATACCGGAATGGGGTTGGCAATTGCTGCGATTATCAAAGGATACAAATGTATTTTTACTACAACCGATAAACAATCAAAAGAAAAAGTTGATGCTTTACGTGCTTTTGGTGCGGATGTAATTGTTTGTCCGACTGACGTTGAACCGGAAGATCCACGTTCTTATTATTCCGTTTCGTCACGTTTAGTTGCTGAAGTAGAAAATGCATGGAAACCCAATCAATACGATAACTTAAGTAACTCACAAGCACATTACGAACAAACCGGTCCGGAAATCTGGGAACAAACAGAAGGAAAGATTACTCACTTAGTAGTGGGTGTTGGAACAGGTGGAACCATTTGTGGAACTGGAAGATATTTAAAAGAGAAAAACCCAACCATCAAAGTATGGGGAATTGATACGTATGGCTCGGTTTTTAAAAAATACAAGGAAACCGGAATCTTTGATAAAAACGAAATTTACCCTTACATCACCGAAGGTATCGGAGAAGATTTTTTACCACAAAATGTGGATTTCAGTATCATCGATCGTTTTGAAAAAGTTACGGATAAAGATGCAGCCATCATGACACGTGAAATTACCAAACGAGAAGGAATTTTTGCAGGTAACTCTGCAGGATCAGCGATGGCCGGATTGTTACAGTTGAAAGATGAATTGAAAGAAGGTGATCTAGTCGTGGTAATTTTCCATGATCATGGAACACGTTATTTAGGAAAAATGTTCAACGATGAGTGGATGATGGAAAAAGGATTCTTTGATAAAAAAGGATTGGTAGCGAAAGATTTGGTAAACAACAATACCAACGGAAAATTGATCACCATCGAAAGCACGGATACTGTAGGAAATGCAGTAGCATTGATGAACAAGATGGATATTTCTCAGATTCCTGTTTCGCATGATAAACGAATTGTTGGTTCTTTAAACGAGAGCATGTTGTATCAAAAGATTATCGCAAATCCAGATATTAAAAATCAAAAGATTGAAACCATCATGGCGGCTCCATTTCCGTTTGTAGATATTTCTACACCGATTGATTCATTATCGGCAATGGTGAACGATAAAAATTTAGCAGTATTGGTAAAGGATTTTAAATTGGATAAAACCTATATCATTACGTGTTATGATATTATGAATGCTTTAACAAAGTAATATGTTAATTGGGTTAAATGGGGTAATTTAGGCAAAACCTAAATTACCCCATTTAACTTATTTGACTTTTTTCCTGATGTCTATCTTCACCGACCAACTTAATCGTAAAATCGAATTATCCTCTCCACCAAAAAGGATTATCTCCCTTGTGCCTTCCCAAACAGAATTGTTATACGATTTGGGTTTGCGTGATGAGGTGATTGGGATTACCAAATTTTGTATCCACCCAGATGAATGGTTCAAAACCAAAACGCGTATTGGAGGAACCAAACAAATTGATTTTGAAAAAATAAAAGCACTGCAACCCGATTTAATCATTGGTAATAAGGAGGAAAATGAGCAAAAGCAGATTGAATTATTAATGAAGGATTACAATGTCTGGATGAGTGATATTTATACGTTAAAAGATGCGTATGATATGATCACCCGGGTGGGAACCTTGGTAGGAAAACAACAAGAAGCCACTTTTCTCAAGCTTAGAATTGAATCTGGATTTAATCAATTCAAGCAACCAACAACGAACAACGAACAACCAACAACGGCCTATTTCATCTGGAACAATCCTTACATGGTTGCCGGCAGAAATACATTCATCAACGAGCTGTTATGGGTATGCGGATTAAAAAATATTTTTGAGGGACGATACCCGGAAGTAACAGGAGTAGAAATTACCGCATCAAAGCCACAAGTAATCTTGTTGTCTTCCGAACCTTATCCTTTTAAAGAAAAACACATTCATGAATTAAAAGCGATTTGTCCGGATGCACACATTTTAATTGTAGATGGCGAATTGTTTTCTTGGTATGGTTCACGTTTATTAAAATCTCCGGAATATTTTAAGCAACTAATTGAAGAAATTACGTCTAAACCATAGTCGATTAGTTCGCTTATATATTGGTTTATTGGTCTGTTTTACCTTTTAGGATGTAATTTTTCAATTTTCAATCTTCCAATCTTCCAATTCCTTTGATATTATTAGTAGCTTTGTGAAGCAACAAAAAACAATGACTTTTTTAAAGCCAATATTTCTTTTCTGTATTCTTTTTGTATCGCTGTTTCTTTCTCCAAATTCTGCTCAAGCACAAAAAGTAGGTGTTGTATTAAGTGGAGGTGCGGCCAGTGGTATTGCCCATATTGGGGTTTTGAAGGCGCTGGAAGACAACAATATCCCGATTGATTACATTACAGGTACCTCCATGGGTGCATTGATTGGTTCGTTGTATGCCATGGGATATTCTCCGGAACAGCTGGAAGCATTGGTAAAAACGGAGCGTTTTAAAAATTGGTCAGAAGGAATTGTAGATCAGAAATACGCCTATTACTTTAAGCGAACCGATGACAATGCCTCTTGGGTAACGTTTAAATTATCTCTCGACTCCGCTTTTGTTTCCACATTGCCTACCAATCTCATATCTCCGGTTGCAATGGATTTTGGAATGATGGAATTGGCTGCTGGACCATCAGCGGTGGCCAATTATAATTTTGATAGTTTGTTTATTCCCTTTCGTTGTGTGGCATCGGATATCGAAAAAAAGGAATCCGTTGTTTTTAGGAAGGGGGATTTGGCTGAAGCCGTGCGAGCATCCATGTCGTATCCGTTTTACATTAAACCCATTTTAGTGGATGGCAAATTGTTGTTTGATGGAGGTTTGTATAATAATTTTCCCTCCAATGTAATGTATGAGGAATGTTTTCCTGATTTTATGATTGGTAGCAATGTGAGTGGAAATAATCCTCCACCGGATGAAGACAATTTATTGTCGCAAATCAAATCGATGTTGCAAAGCAAATCCAATTACGATATTTTATGTGAAGGAGGAGTGATTATTGAACCCAAAACAGATGTGGGTTTGTTTGAGTTTGGCGACTTGCAGCCCCTTATTGATAGTGGTTACGCTGCTGCAATGCGACAGATGGATTTTATAAAAACATTTGTAGAGCAACGCAGAACGAAAGAAGAATTAACAATCAAACGAAGTAATTTTAAGAGTTCGGAACCGAAGATTGTTTTTGATAATATTTATATCGAAGGATTAAATAAAAAACAATCGGAATATGTGAGAAAGGTATTGCGTCATAAAAATAAAGTGGTGAATCTGGAAGATATGAAGGAAGGATATTTCCGGTTGTCTGCCGACAATAAAATCAAATACATTTATCCGAAAGTCAAATACAATGCAAAAACAGGGTATTACGATTTGTATTTGCGAATTAAAAAAGAACGGAATCTGATTACGGATTTTGGCGGAAATTTTTCAAACCGTCCGATTAGTGACGGTTATATAGGTGTTCAGTACAACTATTTAGGAAAATTTGCAGCGGGAATTATGGCCAATGCCTATTTTGGAAAATTATACAGTTCCATTCAATTGAAAACACGCTTCGATTTTCCAACACGTGTTCCTATATTTATTGAACCCAATGCAACATGGAATAAGTGGGATTATTACAAAAGCAGTAGCGCATTTTTGGAAGACACCAAGCCGGCCTATTTAATTCAAAATGAAGAGCACGGTGGTTTGGATATTGGTTTTCCCACAGGCAAAAAGGGCCGTATTGTTGGTGGAGCATCCGTAGCGCGTTTAACCGATCGTTATTATCAAACGCCATTTTTTGTTCAGTTGGATACGGCCGATCAAACCAATTTTGATGTGTTTTCTGTGAAAGGTTATTATGAAATTAATTCGTTGAATAGAAAACAGTATGCCAATCAAGGAGAGTTTTTAAGAATTAGTGCCCGTTATGTAAACGGGATTGAAATCAATACTCCAGGATCCACTTCCTTGGATACAGCTGAAAATTCAAATCACCACGAATGGGCTGTTTTTAAGCTGACTGGTGAGCGTTATTTTAATCGGAGGGGAACCGTCAAAATTGGAGTGTTTGGAGAAGGTGTGTATTCTACACAAACACTCTTTCAGAATTATACGTCCAGTATTTTATCCGCTCAAGCTTTTCAACCGAGTCCGGATAGTAAAACCATCTTCAATGAAAATTATCGGACCCATAAATATGTGGCAGGTGGAGTAAAATTTGTCGTCAACATTCGAAAAAATATCGAGTTTCGGATGGAAGGTTATATCTACCAACCCTATCAGGTATTGATAAAAACGGCCGATTTGAAAACGGAATTTGGAGTTCCTTTTGCATTACAACATTATATTGCAAATGCAGGTTTTGTATGGCATACTCCGGTTGGACCGATGAGCATTACCGCCAATTATTATGATCAGGTGAAAGATCCTGTTTCCATCCTTTTCCATTTCGGATACATCATTTTTAACAAAAGAGCCTTAGATTAGGCTTAACTATCTGGTAATCAATTCTTTTTGATATTTACTATATTTTACATAAGTTTGCACCCCAATTTGAGGAGGATATATAATATAAGTATGCTCTTCTTAGGCGAAAAATAAAAAACAATAATTAATTAAAACTATGAACGAATACGTAATTTATTTAGTGCCCGCTTTAGGGATTTTAGGATTGCTGGTAATGGCAATTAAATCGGCTTGGGTTAGTAAGCAAGATGCCGGTGATAAAAACATGCAAGAGCTTGCCGGTTATATTGCCGATGGAGCCATGGCATTTTTAAAGGCAGAATGGAAAGTACTTAGTATTTTCGTTGTGTTTGCTGCTGCATTATTAGCTTATTCAGGAACAATTCATGAAGTGAACGGAAAGCCGATTCACTCCAGCTGGATTATTTCAATCTCCTTTATCATTGGAGCGGTATTTTCTGCTACAGCAGGATATATTGGTATGAAGGTAGCAACGAAAGCAAACGTTCGTACAACACAAGCCGCTCGTACTAGTTTAAAACAAGCCTTAAAAGTATCCTTCACCGGTGGAACCGTAATGGGATTAGGTGTTGCCGGATTAGCTGTTTTAGGTTTAGGTGGATTGTTCATAGCTTTCTTATCTATATTCAGCAATTTAGGTGCAGATACTGTAAAAACTGCTATCGAAGTATTAACAGGATTCTCTTTAGGAGCAGAGTCCATTGCATTGTTCGCACGTGTGGGTGGTGGTATTTATACCAAAGCAGCTGACGTTGGAGCGGATTTAGTTGGTAAAGTAGAAGCAGGTATTCCTGAAGATGATGTTCGTAACCCGGCAACCATTGCTGATAACGTTGGTGACAACGTAGGTGATGTGGCTGGTATGGGTGCCGATTTATTCGGTTCATATGTTGCAACAATTTTGGCAACGATGGTATTGGGACAAGAAATTGTGGTGGTAGATAACTTCAATGGAATGTCTCCAATTTTATTACCAATGGTGATTTGTGGTTTAGGAATTGTTTTCTCAATTGTAGGAACTTGGTTTGTTACAATTAAAGATGATAAATCAAATGTTCAAAATGCATTAAATATGGGTAACTGGGCATCAATGCTATTAACTGTTATCGCTTCTTATTTTATTGTAATGTGGATGTTGCCTGAAACATTGAATTTACGTGGATATGAATTTTCTAAGTTAAATGTATTCTTAGCGATTGTAGTTGGAACAGTGGTAGGTGCTATCATGAGTATTGTTACTGAATATTACACAGCAATGGGTAAAGCGCCAGTTTTATCAATCATTCAACAATCTTCTACCGGTCATGCGACTAACATCATCGGTGGTTTATCTGTAGGTATGAAATCAACGGTTATTCCAATTTTAACATTGGCTGCCGGAATTATGGCTTCTTATTATTTTGCAGGTTTATATGGTGTGGCAATTGCTGCTGCAGGTATGATGGCAACTACTGCTATGCAATTGGCTATTGATGCTTTTGGTCCGATTGCAGATAACGCTGGTGGTATTGCTGAAATGAGTCAATTGCCTCCTGAAGTTCGTGAACGTACAGATAATTTAGATGCTGTAGGTAACACTACTGCTGCTACCGGAAAAGGATTTGCAATTGCTTCTGCTGCATTAACTTCGTTGGCATTGTTTGCTGCGTTTGTTGGTATTGCAGGTATTGATGCAATCGATATTTACAAAGCTCCTGTATTAGCAGGTTTATTTGTTGGTGGTATGATTCCTTTTATCTTCTCAGCTTTGTGTATTCAAGCGGTTGGTAAAGCGGCAATGGACATGGTTCAGGAAGTTAGACGTCAGTTCCGCGAAATTCCAGGAATTATGGAATACAAAGCAAAACCTGAATATGAAAAATGTGTAGCCATCTCTACAAAAGCATCTATCCGTGAAATGATGATGCCCGGTGCAATTGCATTGGTTACTCCAGTAATTGTTGGTTTTATTTTCGGGCCAGAAGTATTAGGTGGTTTATTAGCGGGTGTTACGGTATCCGGTGTGTTGATGGGTATCTTCCAATCAAATGCTGGTGGTGCATGGGATAACGCTAAGAAATCATTCGAAAAAGGTGTATTGATTAATGGTGAAATGTTCTATAAAAAATCGGAACCACACAAAGCATCAGTTACAGGTGATACAGTTGGTGATCCATTTAAAGATACATCTGGTCCATCCATGAATATCTTAATTAAATTGATGTCAATCGTTTCATTAGTGATTGCTCCATACATTGCTGTAAATACTGCTGAAGCAGGAATGGCTGGTTGTGACGATCACGGTGCTCAAACAGAATGTTGTGAAGGACATGGTGCTGCAATGATGGAAGCTTGTCACGAAGGTGGAATGGGTAAGTGCGATATGACGAAATGCGCTTCAATGACAAAAGAACAATGTGCTGCAATGTGTGATTCAGTTGGTTGTACTGCTGACGAAAAAGCATATTGCATGAGCATGTACGGTGCAGATGGAAAATTTGTTGGTCCGAAATGCGACATGAACAAATGCATGAACATGAGCAAAGAAGAATGTGCAAAATATTGTGATTCTGTTGGCTGTTCTGCAGAAGAAAAAGCAATGTGTGTAAAACACGCAGGTATGCCTGCCGGACACCCGAGTGAAATGAAGGCTTGTTGCAAAGAAAAAGCTGCTGCTCCGAAAGCATGTTGCAAAGACAAAGCAGCAGCAGGAAAAGCTTGCTCAGGTGAAGGACATGGTGATAAAGGATGTATGGAAGGTTGTTCTCACGGTTGCAAAACAAAAGAAGAATGTGCTAAAAAATGTGGAGATGCTTGCGCAAAACACCACTAACTAATATTATATTTAGATTGTAAAACGCCACATTTTTGTGGTGTTTTATATTTAATGCAGGTTATGAAAGCTATTCCAAAGTGTATTATCGTAATTTTATTGTTTGTCAGTTCATACTCTTGCAAGACACAGCAGTTGAAACTTGTTTTTTTGGAAGAAAAAGAGCTAGTAGAGGTTGAAATTAATTCAGGGTGTCGAAATTCTGGTGTTTCACCAATTGCAAATGAAGAAGAGCTAAAAAACGCTATCCATAATTCAGCAATCGCTTCAATTAAGAAACTTAAGCTAAGAACTAACAAAGAAATACAGAAGTCAACTCTGAAAACGAATAAAATCGAGTATATTATAAATGAAACTTGCCTCACAAGTAATAATAATCAAGTGTATTCGTATAAAATCCGGCAAGTTTTATCGATAGAGAATATTCTAAGTAAAGAAATATTCAATTTTGAATCGGATACCTTAATTAATAATCAGCAACTTAATACGAATCAATTAGCCGTTAAAAAAGTAGACATTGCAAAATATATAAGCCCTCTTACAGAAAGTAATTATGTAAAGGCGAAAAATTATTTTAGGCAAAAAAAATAGCATAGATTTGCACTCGAAAAATTGAAATAAATACATAAACCAATAAACATGAAAAAAATTTTACTTACAGCACTTGCAATAGGTGCATTCTCTATTGCACAATCACAAGTTATATTTTTAGAAGATTTTGATGGTATTGCAGGGCCAACAGCTGGTGGGGCAGGAACGTATAACTTTCCTTCAGGATGGTCATTAGCAAACGTGGATAACAGCACTCCGAATGCTTCTGTTTCATATGTAAATGCTGCTTGGGAAAGACGTGAAGACTTTTCTTTCGCTGTAGGAGATTCTGCGGCTTTTAGTACTTCTTGGTATTCGCCAGCAGGGCCTTCCAACGATTGGATGACAACTCCTGCAATTGGCCCTTTACCGGCAAATGTTGTATTGTCATGGAATGCTGTTACGTATGATGCAGCTTATCCTGATGGATACGAAGTGCGTATTATGACGGTTCCTCCAACAGGTGGAACAGGTGTGATTGGCAATTTAATAACAGCTTCAACGGTTTTGTTTTCTACTCCGGCTGAAAATACTACTTGGACCAACAGAACAGTTAGTCTGAGTGCATACGCTGGTCAAACAGTATACATATCATTTAGAAACAATTCAGTAGATATGTTTTTATTGTTGATTGATGATGTAAAATTAGAAGTTTCTGCACCATTTGATGGAAGACTTGTTTCTTTAGATACCGTTCCAGAGTATACAATGGTTCCAAAGAGTCAAGTTTGGAATATGCCAACTTTAGCCACGATTAGTAATGTTGGAACGAGTGCACTTACAAATGTTTCACTAAGATTAAATGTATACAATGGTGCATCAACTCAGATTTACACAAATACAGGAGTTCCTGCAGCTACATTAGCTCCAGCTGCTACAGTTCAATTGAGTGCAGGAAATTATGCTATTCCAGCAACGCCAGATGTTTACACTTTCGAATATGTTGTGACACATTCCACAGCGGATAGTAATCCATTAAATGATACATTATATAATTCGATTATTGTAACGGACTCAACATATGCTCGTGATAATGGAGTTGTTACTGGTGCTTTAGGTATTGGTGCAGGTAATGGAGGTCATTTGGGTCAAGAATTTACAGTGAATTCTGTTTCTGCCTTAACTTCAGTTTCTTATTATGTAAACAGAGGATACACCGGAAGACCAACAGCTTGTGCTTTATGGAGTATGGTTGCTGGTGTGCCATCTGCAATAATAGCTACTACAGACACGATGTTATATCCAAATGACTCTGCTAGATTAATCACACTTGGAATTTCTGGTGGACCATTTGTATTAACTCCTGGTGATTATACAATCACTTCAATGGAATTTGTTGCTGATAGTACTTTAAGTTTAGCACAAACAGATAATATTTTTAAATTGGGAACAACATGGGTAAATTGGCCTACAACACCTGCTGGTGGATGGGCAAACAATGAATTTTTTGGTGTACCGGGCTTTAATAAACCTTACGTAATTCGTTTAAATTTGAACCCTGATTGTTCTGGTGTTTCTGCTAGTGCTAATTCAGTAAATGCAACATGCGCAACTTGCCCTGATGGCTCAGTTACAGCTACTACATCAGGAACTGTTGGTTCGGTTATTTATTCTTGGGCTCCTTCAGGAGGACCGTCAGCAACAGCTACAGGATTGTTACCAGGAACCTATACTGTTACTATTACCGATGCGAATGGTTGCTCTTCAACTGCAACCGCTACAGTAAGTTTCTCAACTACAATTGATCAAAATGTTGTTGATGCGAATACAACTATTTTCCCAAATCCAGGTAAAGATGTATTTACAATTAACGTTCCTTCAGCTTTTGGAACAACTACAAATGTTAGTGTGATTAATTATTTAGGTGAAATTGTATTCTCTAAATCTGTAACATTTGGTACAAAAGAAATTAATCTTTCAGAGCTTGCCTCTGGAAGTTATACTATAAGATTTACAAGCTCAGAATATACTGTAAATAAAAATCTGACAATTATTAAATAATTTTTTTTACTTAGAAAAGGGCATTCAGTTTTGAATGCCCTTTTTTTTGAAAATATTTTTTTATTGAAATGAGATATTGCTTTTATTGTTTTCTTTTGTTTTCAAATTTTTCTTTTGCTCAATCAGTTACAATAGGTTTGTTGTATCAAGATGTGACAAATCAACCTGGAACAATACTTTTCGCTCCAAATGCAAATAACACAACCTATTTAATTAATAAGTGCGGATATTATTTACATTCTTGGACCAGTGCGTATAAGCCTGGTTTATCCTCATATCTATTAGAAGATGGATTGTTGTTGCGCCCAGGTAACACAAATAATCCTACTTTTTCTGGTGGAGGTGGAGCCGGTGGAATTATTGAAAAAATAGATTGGAGTGGCTCAGTCGTATGGTCTTATCTTATTTCTGATTCCACAATGTGTCAACATCATGATATTCATCCTTTACCGAATGGAAATGTGCTTGCGCTCGTATGGGAAAAAAAAACAAAAGCAGATGCAATTCTTGCTGGAAGAGATACTAATTTTATAGGAACAACATTTTGGAATGAAAAAATTGTTGAACTTCAACCATTAGGAACAACAGGAGCAAACATTGTTTGGGAATGGAATAGTTGGGACCATTTGATTCAAGATTTTGATAGTACAAAATCAAATTTTGGTATCATTAATCAAAATCCTGGTTTAATAAACATTAACACCAATTTTTCATCATCTTCTAATCCCGATTGGTTGCATTTTAATTCAATAGATTATAATGCATCATTGGATCAAATCTTAATTAGTTCTCGTCTTACAAGTGAAATATATATTATCGATCACAGCACAACCACATTAGAAGCAGCATCTCATGCAGGAGGTAATTGTGGAAAAGGTGGAGATTTTATTTATAGATGGGGAAACCCAATTGTATACAACAGAGGTGCTGTTTCCGATCAGAAATTTTTTGGACAACATAGTGCGAATTGGATTTTACAAGGATTGGCTGGGGAAGGTGATATTATGGTTTTTAACAATGGAAAAGATCGACCTGCTGGAAATTATTCTACAGTTGAAATTATTAAAACACCAGTAGATACTTTTGGAAATTATATGGGTAGTGCAACTCTTTCTTTTCTACCCTTAGATTCGTATTGGATCTATCAAGATTCAATACCTACAGATCTGTATTCGGATAAAATTTCTGGTGCTCAGCGCATTGCAAATGGACATACCCTTATTTGTAATGGAAATAAAGGGGAGTTTATAGAAATTGATAGTCTAAATAACATCGTTTGGGAATATAAAAACCCTGTGAATGGGTTAGGGCCGAGACCACAAGGAACCAGCATTTTTAATAATGGTGTGTTCAGAACCGTGTTTTATAATTACGACTATCCCGCTTTTGGTGGGCATACACTTACACCAGGCCCGCCAATAGAATTGAGTCCGATTTCCTATTCATGTTTAGTTACTTCAAGCTCTGATATGTCGACTGATGGCGACTCACCAATTGTTTATCCAAACCCATTTGAGAAGGAGATAACTGTTAGTTTAAATACTGACGCTGAGTATAGGGTTTTTGACCTTGCAGGAAAATTAATTGATTCTGGTGAAATAGCATTGACTTCAAAGAATATTAATTTAGATAGAATAGCTCCAGGTATGTATTTGTTGCAAGTTGTAATTTCTACAAAAGAATACTTTTATAAAATAGTCAAGCTAGATTATTAATTCGGTGGTTTTTTTAAGAAAACAGATGTGTCCCATGGATTAAACCGATAATGAATGCAAATAAAGAAATAAGTCCTCCGAACAACGAAAGCTTACTCTTGGTTTTGAATAGTGAAATGCTACAAAGAATTACGGCTAATCCTCCTGCAATGACTAAATTCATTCCGGTTGTTACCATGGATTCATGTGCTGCATAAAACAATAAACTGGTGGTATTGTCTGAAAATCCTGTGTTTAATGAATCTTCTAGTGATTCTGCAGCCGGAACCAAAATAAATTGCAAATACAATGCTGTAACAAAAGATAAAACACTGAGGACGAATCCTGAAATAGAGACGACTTTCATGATGTTGCTGTTTTTAGTTTATACCTTAATTTAATAAACAATCACTTTCACAACATTCGATTTTTTGTTTGCAGTTTGGATAGAAATAAAGTAAACGCCTTTGTTGAAATCTGAAACATCAATTCTGGTATGTTGAATACCTTTTGTTGTCGTATCGCCTTTTACACGTTTTAATTCTTGTTCGAGCACATTCGTAATTGAAATCTCCACTACATCATAACTGCTGTAAACAACATTGATCATATTGTCGGCAGGATTCGGATAAACGTTTTGGATTTCAAAATCGGAAAGCGCAGTCATGTTTTCTACATCCACTGTTGAACAATAATTTTGTATAGCAACAACGGATTTGTGCAAGTTTAATCGTCCACCCGTTACTGTAATTCCTCCGCTCATGGAAGGAATAATATCTACTGCACCTAACAATGAATCTTTCACCATCAAGGCCACTCCGGCTGGATCGGATTTGTAGTTGGTCATAAATATCGGACAATTCACGGAGTACATTAATGCTACCGCACCGGCAACATGAGGCGTTGCCATCGATGTTCCGGAAATAGAAGAATATGTGTTGGAAGGATACGTAGAGGTGATATTTGTTCCTGGTGAACCCAAATCAATGGTGGTTGCTCCATAACCGCAGCTGCTGTTTTTGGCATCAGTGCGCGTGGTATTCGTTACCGCAATCATCCAATCGCTTGCACAGGCTGTAGGAATATCTCCTTGTACATCTACATTGTAATTTGCATTCGCAGTTGCTGCCGCGCTTAATATTCCTACCGAACCTAATGAATCATACATCGCACACCACAAAGGATACGATGAAGGAAATGCTAAATCGATTCCGAATGAAGAATTTGTTGAAACAACAAAAGCACCTTTGGCTCCGTTTGTTTGATTGTATAATCTGCGCTGATCCATCGCAAATGCATACGATGCCACAACATTGGCTTCAAAACTTCCTCCGGATGAACCATACGAAATAGCCATAACTTTTACATTCCAATTCACTCCGGTTACTCCTAAATTGTTATTTCCTTTTGCTCCAACCGTTCCGGATACATGTGTGCCATGACTGGATACAGAAAAATTATCGGTTGCAGTTGCTCCATTCCATCCGTCATAATCATCCACAAATCCATTCGCATCATCATCAATACCATTGTTCGGTATTTCCTGATAATTTTTCCAAAAATTTAAATCTTCTTGAGCCAAGTCAAATCCTCCATCCACAACAGCGACTACAATCGTATCGCCATCAGAAGTTAAACCACCTGTGGTGATATCCCAAGCTTCAATAGCATCAATGTCTGCATCAGCCACACCACCACTCGCACCCGTATTGTGCATGTCCCACATCACTCCGAATTGTGTATCGTTCGGGATGATACGTTCCTGAAACGTATGATTGAATTGCGCAATTTTTACCAAATGGTTTTGTTTAACGGCTCTTAAAAATAAATCAGGATTGATAACCGTTTCGTCAAATGTCATCAAGTAAATGTGCATGGATGCGGATAAGGTGCGTACCACTTTTAGATGTGTTGCAACTCCATTGATGGTCGCCAATTCTCTTGTTAGCTCTGCAGCACCGGCTTCTGAACGCAACATTACTAATACGTTGCCGGGAACAATATTTGTTTCCTGGGCTTTTGTTAATGTCGCAGTGAAAAGCAATACAAAAGAAAAGAGGAATTTAAAATTCTTCATAATGAGATAATTTTAAATAAAAATAACCATTTATTGTGTAATTTGCAATTGTCAATCCCAATTTTTATGTCAGATAAGAATTTTACCATTTATAAGTCATCAGCCGGTTCGGGCAAGACGTTTACCTTGGTGAAAGAATATCTGGCGCTTGCTTTAAATGATGAAGCTGATCCACCACAAGCCTATCGGCATATTTTAGCAGTTACCTTTACCAATAAAGCCGCTTCAGAAATGAAGGAAAGGATTATTAAAGCCTTAAAGGAACTTTCAGAAGAAGATTACGGACAGGTTTCGGGTGGAACCAAAACATTGTTGATTGAATTAAAAAAGCACAAACAATTAAATAAATCAAAGGCATTGGATGATACCATTATCCGTAAACGTGCTCAACGGGTGATTACAGCCATTCTTCATAATTATTCTGATTTTGCCATCGGTACCATTGATAGTTTTGTGCATAAAGTGGTACGTACCTTCGCGTTCGATTTAAAAATTCCAATGAGTTTTGAAATCGAGATGGATGATGATAAACTACTGACACAAGCCATCGACTTATTGTTAGCGCAAATAGGGAATGATGAACGACTAACCAAAGCATTGGTGGAGTTTACCGAAAGCAAAACTGATGATGAAAAAAGCTGGCACATTGAAAACGATTTGAAAGAGTTTGCAAAAAACTTATTGAACGAAGATGGTGCTGTTCATATCGAAAAGCTCAAACATTTAAGTGTTGATGATTTTTTTGGAATCAAAGAGGTGTTAGCGAAAGAGATAAAATTGTTTGAAACAGCTGTTTCTACTGCAGCTCAAAAGGGCGCGGATACGATTAAAAAGGTCGGACTTACATCCAAAGATTTTTATTACGGTGATAAAGGAATTGCGGCATACTTCGAAAAACTTGCCGGAGGAAGAATGGACTATATTCAACCAAACACCTATGTGCAGGCAACCGCAGGAGATGATAAGTGGGCAGGTGGAAAAGTTACAGGTGAAACCAAATCCGCAATTGAGGGAATTAAACCTGTTTTGTTGGATTGCTTTGTAAACATTCAACAATTAAAAGACGAATCGTATGCGAATTATATTTTGTTTTCACTCATCAACAAAAGCATTTATTCTCTGGCTGTTTTAAATGAAATTGAAAAACTATTAACGGAATATAAAACACAAAATAATATTCTTCACATTTCGGAATTCAATAAGATGATTGCCAAAATTGTGTTGAATGAGCCAATTCCATTTATATATGAGCGATTGGGTGAACGTTACAATAATTATTTGATTGATGAGTTTCAGGATACTTCCGTTTTGCAATTTCAAAATTTATTGCCCCTGATTGATAACTCCCTGGCGAACGGTCATTTTACAATGTTGGTGGGTGATGGAAAGCAAGCCATTTACAGGTGGCGCGGTGGGGAAGTAGAACAATTTGCAATGTTACCGAATGTTTTTAAGCACAATAACAATCCTTTGGTGTTGGAGCGGGAGGAAGCGTTAATTCGAAATCACATTCCCGAAGTACTGGATAAAAATTATCGCAGTAAACGAGAAGTAATTGAATTTAATAATTCTGTTTTTCGTGTGTTGTCTGAAAAATTAAATCAAAAATTTTTAACAATTTACGAAGGGCTGGAACAAGGTTTTAATCCTGATAATACAGGCGGATTTGTGCAGGTGGAATTTATTGAAGGGGAGAAAGATGTGTATCGGGAGCAAAATAAAAACGCACCTTGGAGTTGATCCATCAATTGATTGCGGATAATTATTTGCTCAAAGATATTTCAATTCTTGTTCGTAAAAATACAGATGGAAGTGATGTTGCAAATTATCTGACAGAAAATGGAATTGATGTTATTTCATCTGACTCTTTGTTATTGAGTAATTCAGCAGAAATTAATTTTTTACATTCTTTATTGAAATATTTGGCCAACACAGCTGATACGATTATTCAAACAGAGATTGTGGAATATTTGGTCGCTTCTAAATTTGTGACTTCCATTACTTTGCCGGAAGTGCTTCAGAACCGAATCGGGGTGAGTAGTATTTTGAAAAACGAAGGCGTTGAATTTAGCGTGACACAACTTTCGAAAATGGCGTTGTATGAATTGTGTGAAGAGTTGATTCGTTTATTTAAACTGAACGCTACTCCCAATGCTTATATTCAACTCTTTTTGGATGAAGTATTGAACTACAGTATCAAGAAAAATAACAATCTGAATGATTTTATAGAGTATTGGGAAGATAAAAAGCAAAAAGCATCCTTGATTATTCCGCAAGGAATGAATGCGGTGAACATTATGACCATTCACCGTTCCAAAGGATTGGAATTTCCTGTCGTGATCTTGCCTTTTTCCAACACGGAAACAAAAAATGGTAAAAAGAATCTTTGGATTGATTTGGCAAATGAAAAACTACCGAATCTTCCATCTGCGATAGTGCCAACCAATCAAAAGTTAGAAGAAACGATTTATTCGGATTTATATCAGGATGAAAAAGCAAATCGATGTTGGATAACTTAAATGTATTGTATGTTGGTTTTACACGTGCCGAAGAGCGCTTATATGTTTTGTCGGGTATGCCTGGCAGAAACCCGGATAAGTGTGGATCAGTATCGGATATGATGGCACATTATTATATGACAAAGGGAGAGTGGCAAGAAGGCAAGTTACTCTATTCGTTTGGTGAAGCTGTGAAGCATAAGCAAAATTTAAAAGACAAACAAACTTCCAGCTTTGAGTTGGTGACCTTTAATTCCAGCCGCTGGCGTGAGAGCATTAAAATGCGTGCTGCTGCCCCAAGCATCTGGAATACGAATATGGCCGAAGTGAAAAAAGATTATGGAAATGTGGTGCATACCGCATTGGCAAAAGTAAAAGTGCCGGAAGATGTGGATGTATCGTTGACTGCGATGTGTGCAGAAGGATTAATTACCGTTGAAGAAAAAGATGTTTTAAAAATAACGCTGACTACCATTTTGAATTTACCGAAGTTAAAACCGCTTTTTGCAAAAGGCTTAATTGTAAAAAACGAAGCCGAAATTGTGACTTCTTCCGGTGAACTCTATCGCCCGGATCGAGTAGTGATTGATGGAAAAAAGGCGGTCATCATTGATTACAAAACCGGAGAAGAGCGTAAAAAACACAAAGAACAAATCATTGGCTACTCCGATTTACTTTCGGAAATGGGTTACATTGTTACCGATCGATTGCTTGTTTATATCGAGTCGGAAAAAGTGGTCTCCATATAATTCCATTCAAAAAGAGTAAGAAGTTTTGATAATTTGAGATCCATGCTTCAATTGTTGTGTTTCTTTTAAACGGGACGTTCATTTATGCCTTTTGTCCCTAAAAATCACCATTTAACAAAATCATTTTGTCATCTTGATGTTTTAAGGTAAATTCGTTCTCAAATTCAAAAAAAACATGCAAAACATTCTAAAACTTTCGTTACTTGTTTCGACAATAACACTTGCATCCTGTGGTGGAGATGCTAAAAAAGACGAAGCTGCTAAAGCTCCGAATACCGGTATTGATGTTAAAAACATTGATAGTACTGCTAAACCGGTAGACGATTTCTATCAGTTTGTGAACGGCAATTGGCTGAAAAATAATCCTATTCCTGAATCAGAAAGCCGTTGGGGAAGTTTTAATGAGTTAATGGAGAAAAATCTGGCGAAGTTGAAAGCGATTTTGGACGATGCTGCAAATGATAAAGCAGCAACTGCCGGCAGCAACAAACAAAAAATCGGTGATTTTTATTCGGTTGCAAACGACTCTGTTAAATTAAATGCTGACGGTATTGCTCCGTTAAAGGAAGAGTTTGCTGCAATTGAAAGTATTAAAACATCTGATGATTTGATCAAAGCTGTTGCACATCTTCATACGATTGGCGTGGGTGCAATGTTTGGCGGATATATCGGACAAGATCCGAAAATCAGTACTGAGATTATTACTCAAATCGGTCAAGGTGGTATTTCATTGCCGGACAGAGATTATTATACCAATACCGATGAACGTACTATTGGTATTCAAAATGCATTTAAAAAACACGTAGCAAATATGTTTGTGCTTTTAGGGGATAAACCAGAAGTGGCAGAAAAAAATGCGAAAGTGATTTATGGCATCGAAACCAATTTGGCAAAAGCATCGATGACAAAAATCGATATGCGCAACCCGGAATTGATGTACAATAAAAAAACAGTAAAAGAATTGGCAGCTTTGACTCCCAACTTTAACTGGGGACTTTATTTCGAATCCACACAAATCAAAGGAATTGAAAATGTAATTGTGGGACAGCCTGAATTTTTTAAAGCGCTAAACGGTGCATTAAAATCTGTTTCTATCAACGATTGGAAAACATACTTGCGTTGGGGCTTAATTGATCAAACAGCAAGTAAATTGAGTGATAATGTGGTAAATGAACATTTTGATTTTTATGGCAAAACATTGTTAGGAATTCCTGCATTGAAACCGCGTTGGAAACGTGCTTTTGAAGCTACAGATGCAGCTTTGGGTGATGCACTTGGACAAGTATTTGTTGAAAAGCATTTTACACAAGAGAGTAAAAATCGTGTTGCTGAAATGGTGAAAAATTTAATTGCTGCCTACCGTGTGCGTATTGCAAGTCGTGATTGGATGAGCGAAGAAACTAAAAAAGCGGCTAACTTGAAATTGGATAAAGTAATGTTGAAGTTAGGGTATCCGGATAAATGGAAAGACTACTCTTCATTAGACATCAAACGCGATTCATATGTTCAGAATTTTATGCGTGCAAATACGTATGCTTTCAAACAAATGGTGGATAAATTGGGCAAACCGGTTGATCGCACAGAGTGGGGAATGACACCTCCTACAATCAATGCGTATTACAATCCTTCTATGAACGAAATCGTTTTCCCTGCAGGAATCATGCAACCGATTTTCTTTAACCCGGATGCGGATGATGCTGTGAATTATGGTTGTATGGGTGCAATCATCGGGCATGAATTAACACATGGTTTTGATGATGAAGGTGCGCAATTTGATGCGGATGGAAACTTGAAAAACTGGTGGACAGATGCTGATAAAGCAAACTTCAAAAAGAAAACAGATATGTTGATTAATCAATTCAACAGCTATATTGCAATTGATAGTATGCACGTGAGAGGAGAATTAACATTGGGTGAAAATATCGCGGATTTGGGTGGTTTAACCATTTCTTATTATGCTTTGAAAAAATCAATGGAAGGCAAACCTGTTCCTGAGAAAATTGATGGCTTTACTGCTGAGCAACGTTTCTTTATGTCGTGGGCACAAGGTTGGAGAGGAAATATGCGTCCAGAGTTCTTAAAGAACATGGTGCAAACGAATCCTCACTCTCCAGGAAACTTCCGTGGAAACGGACCATTGAGTAATATGCAAGAATTTTATGATGCCTTTGGCGTTAAAGAAGGTGATAAGATGTATCGTCCGAAAGCTGAAAGAGCTGAGATCTGGTAATGAAATATTGTTTGTGAATGAAAAAGACCTTGTTGCTATTTAACAAGGTCTTTTTTTTGTTCATATTCTGTTTCTGTTATCACTTCCCAATTATCTTTATAATCAAATGTCATATCCTGCATGAAATTTCTATCCGGTAGAATTTTCACAGTAAAGGTATTTAAGATGTACCTACTTCCGATGATTTGAATTTCTTCCCATTCGGTAGGAGAAACGATTTTAAAGAACGATTTGTTGTTTAAATATTTCCGGTATTGCGGATAGCTTGTTTCCATAGATTAAAAGTCAGGGCAGTCGGTCGCTTTCTTTTTCCCGATTCGTAATTTTCTTACAGCTGCTTTTCGTTGTTGTTTTTGTTGGCTGCTTTTTGCTGCTTCTGCTTGTTTTTCTTTTTTAAGGGTTGCAGCAGTTTTTTCTTTTCCTTTTCCTGATGCCTTTGCCGCAGAAGGAGTTGCTTCGTTTGCAGCGGTAGGTATTTCTGCCGTTTTTGTAGCCGTTTCTTTTTCAGTTTCTGGCGTTGTTTTGTTTTCTTCTTCTGTTAAAATAGCCTTTTTAGCCTCTTCCTCGTTTACCGGGGTACGGATAGCTTTGCTGGAGGTATTTTTTTGTTCGGGAACAGTTGCTACTCGTTTCTCAGCTTTTGCTGGTGCTGCTTTTGCAGGCGCTGAATATGCTCTTCCACGTTTAGAAATTGTTGTTGATGCTGTATTTTTTGCATAAATGCTTTGATATTTAGGTTTGCTGAAATCGGAGGTGTTGTCAGCAGCAGAGCGCTTACTCAATGCCGCATAATTGGTGCTTGTTTTTGCTTGTTTTTTGTTCCAACTTGGACAAGCATCGGATTGTGCTGACAAAGTAGTTGTACTAACAATTGTTGCAAAAACGAAAAGGAAGAATGATGATTTGCTCATAATTGTAAGGTTTTAGGAATTCGTGAATACTTACTAAATGTCGATTGAATTCATATAACGTGCCAATATTACCAATTAGTATTTTTATATTTACATTTTATAAGAATAATTTTAGAAAAGGTCATTCATGCAGTCATTCCTCGAAAAAACGGTCGATTATCTTCACCAGAAATATGGTGATGATATCAGCGAATTATGCATTGTATTACCTAACCGAAGAGCTGGGTTGTTTCTCAAAACGCATTTTTCTAAAAAACTAAAAAAAACATTCTGGAGTCCGGAGATACTGGCAACCGAAGATTTTGTGTCGGTATTAGCCGAGCTGGAAGTGGCGGATTCTACAACTTTGCTTTTTGAATTGTATGAAACCGTAAAAACGATTGGCAAAAGAGAAATTGAAACGTTTGACGAATTCAGCAAATGGGGACAGATACTTTTAAGTGATTTTAATGAATTGGACAGATATCTGGTCGATTCCAAGCAATTGTTCGGAAATCTGAAAGATATAAAAGAGTTGGAAGCCTGGAGCTTAAACTCCGAAGAAACGCTCACAGATTTTCAAAAGCAATACCTTGAATTTTGGAAATTGTTGGGTGAATATTACGAGCATTTTACAAAACGCTTGTTAGAACAGCATCAGGCATATCAAGGCTTAGCGTATCGCATAGTGGCGGATTGTGTGGAGGAGCGTGTTGGTAAATATCCTTGGAAGAAGATAATTTTTGCAGGATTTAATGCCCTCAACAAAGCCGAAGAAGAGATCATTGAAAAGTTACTCAATGCGGATAAAGCAGAAATTATTTGGGATACTGATTCTTATTATGTCAATAATGTAAATCAGGAGGCAGGTCGATTCATTCGCAAATACAAACAATCCGGTAAATTTTCGAAAGCACTTCCAAGTGATACATCGATAAAAAATATTACCATAGAGGAAACGTTGTTGTCTGCCGAGCAGAAATCGATTACTGTTATCGGTGCTGCAAAAAACATTGCACAGGCAAAGGTTGCAGGAAGTTTAATTAATGAAATAAAAAAAACAGATCCGCTTTTGCAAGAAACCGCAATTGTTTTGGCGGATGAGAATTTATTATTTCCTGTTTTGCATTCTTTACCCGAAAATTTAAAGGATATCAACGTCACGATGGGATATCCTCTTAAAAACACTCCTGTTGCAGGCTATTTTGATTTGATTTTTGCAATGCATGAAACCGGACTGAAATTAGCACAAGGGAAATCAAACTATAGTTTTTACCATAGCGATATTATTAAGCTACTTAGTCACGCATACAGTGCAACCGCCCTGGGAGTAGTGTCGGCAAATTATCCATTACGAAAAGTGTTATTGGCTTTACAACAGCGAAATATTGTTTTTGCTAATCTTAAAATGCTCAAAGGGCTTTTTGTTGAGTTTGACTGTGAGAAAGAATATGATGTGATCAGTGGTTTGTTTAAACACTGGGAAACACCTGCTGATGCAATCGCTTGTGTACATTATACGATCGAAATATTAAAAGATGGAATTGTATTACAACAGGGCGATGTGGAAGAGAATAAAGCCAGTTTGGAATTAGAATATTTGTTTGCTTTTACCAAAATTATTAAACGCATTCAAGTGTTGATGGAGCAATATCCTGAATCAGTGGGTGATTTAAAAACGTTTAGAAGCTTGGTGAATCAAATTGTACGTACCAGTACATTGCCCTTTTATGGGGAGCCGCTCTTGGGTTTACAAGTGATGGGGATGTTGGAAACTCGTACTTTGGATTTCAAAAATGTGATTTTGCTTTCCTGCAATGAAGATATTTTACCATCCGGGAAAGCGGTAAATTCTTTTATACCTTTTGAATTGAAGCGGGTGTTCGGTTTACCCACGTATGGCGATAAAGATTCGATTTTTTCATATCACTTTTACCGTTTATTGCAAAGAGCTACAAACATTCATCTGTTGTACAATACCGAAAGTGATGCATTGGGAAGCGGGGAGAAGAGTCGTTTTTTAACGCAATTAATTTATGAGCTTCCGAAAGTAAATCCCAATGTTACAATCACCGAAACGTTGGTGAGTATCCCGATTATTAATAATGGTATTGAAAATGTAATTTCGATCGAAAAGTCGGAGGCGATTCGAGAAAAATTGAAAGCGAAAGCGGAGTATGGTTTTTCACCTTCGTTGTTAAACATTTATCGGAATTGTTCCCTGCAATTTTATTTTCATGCCATTGCAGGCTTAAAAGAGGCTGATGAGATTGAAGAAACCATTGGTGCAGATACCTTAGGGAATGTGATTCATGAGGCACTGGAATCTTTTTACAAACCGTTTGTCGGCAAGAAAATTCAAGAAGCAGATATCAAGGAAATGAAAAAGCTGGTGGAGTCAACCACCATTACCTTGTTTAAAAAAGAATTCAGTGATACCGAAGTTAATTTTGGAAAAAACCTATTGACCATTAAAGTGGCGCTGAAGTTCATTCATAATTTTTTAGATGCTGAAATTAAAAATATTCAGTTAGCAGAAAAAAATGCAACTCCTATTATCATTAAAGCATTAGAAACAGAATTGGAAAGTGTACTTTCAATAGCCGGACAAGAAGTTAAGATAAAAGGAAAAGCCGATCGGGTAGATAGCGTAGGTAGTTTAACACGTATTGTCGATTATAAAACAGGTATTGCAGATAATAAGGAATTGAAATTTGATGAATGGGATGAACTGCGAACGAATACAACATTGGCAAAAAGTTTTCAGCTACTAACGTATGCATGGTTGTACCAAAAGATGAATCCTGCAATTCAGGAGAACATTGTTTCAGGAATTATAACCTTCAGAGAGTTGAGTGCCGGATTAAAAACTGTGAAAGTAAATGAGTCGGCAAGCCTCAACATTAACGTATTGGCAGAATACGAAAAACAATTGGTCGTTTTAATGACTGAAATTTTTGATGGAGAACACCCGTTTGTTCAAACAAAGGAAAAAGACCATTGTGAATATTGCGCATTTAAAGGCGTGTGTAATCGTTAGTGATTACTTTGGAATATGTTTTCCTCTCGTTCCATTTAATCTTTCTTTATAATCTTGCCGTTGCTCTAATGGAATAAAATTAGTTGCTTTGGTAATGTTTGTGTCAATTGATAATTCAATTTTCATCTCCTCTCGGATGCTATCATAGATGATAGGTAAGAAATAGATTTCTTCTTTTAAATTTTTCTTAGCAAATTTTTGAAGCATTGCACATTGAAATGGATCGGTGGCGACTGCAATGGTTTTAAATCCCATTTTTTTTGCTTGAAAATAGCTGTAAAACAGGTTTTCGGTGCTGTGTTCGGCAATGGTATCAATTAGAATATGTTCACTTTTTATGTTTAGTTGTTTTGCATACAACGCCATGGACGGGCCTTCTTTCCAAACGGTATAAACTGCATTTCCTGAGTAAAGTACATTGCTTGCAATCCCTTTTTTATAAAGAAAGCTGGACCAAATAATGCGTGCTTTGAGAAGCGTATCCCATTGCCCTTTGTATAAGGGTAAGCCGGGGACGATAATTACATCAATAGGTTTGATTTGTTCAACACTTTTATAATGCTTGTTCTGACGCGTACCAAAAAAGATACACGACTGAAATAAGAAAAGAAAGAAGATGAATCCGATTCGTCTCATGTGGTCGTCTTCTTTTGCTTTTTAATTAGAAATGTGTATTGAAAGCCAATACTAAAAATAAAAACCGGACTAAATTTAGTATATCGAATGTCGATTTCTTTAGAGTAAGGAATCATAAATTGCCCTTCCAGAATAACAGATACGTTTCTAATCCCGACTTTATTCGTTATACATGGTTCGAGTAAGTACAAACTTTTATTGTAAAATTCCTTGTTAACAATATAAACAGGATTGTTCATCAATTGGGTGCTGTCGGCATTTAATTCACGGTAAATGTACTTTTTATAATCTATGTAGGAGGTGCGACAAGAAAGTGCAAAGGAGTAGTTAATTTTGTAAATCTCCATTTTCCCGAAATAGCCGAATGATGGTTGAATAAAATATTTGTTGTAACGGCCGATAGTCTCGTAGTTGGATTTGTCTTCTTTAAATAAGTTGATCCAAACGCTTTTTTGTTGTAAGGAGTTGTTGGTGTAATTTCCTCCAGCAAGGAGTTCATATCGCCATTTTGCTTCATTTTTTGAATATCCGTGAACACCTATCAGTCCTTCGTAAATGGCTAAGCCTTTTCCATAACTGCCATTCACTCCGATTGAAAAATGTTTGATAGGGTTCATGCCGGCTAATAGTTCGACATGGTTGGTTCCCACATATCCGATGGCTTGCACCTGTTTTTGCTCGTTGAAAAGTTGCACATTCCCAACGGTAGGTACGTATACCGATCGAACAGCACAGCCGGAAAGGAGGGTAATGAAAGAAAGCAACAACACTTTCAAAACAACAAATGAAGAAATCCCACGTTTCATAGATTCTCAAATGTAACTTTTATTGATAAATCTTCAAAATTAAAGGTTACTGTATCTTTCTTACATTTACTGCATTATTAAACTAAACTAATTTGTACCGGTGAGCTCTCATCATAAATCGGATATCGAAATTCAGCAGGAATTGCAGCAAATAAATGCTGCTAAAGAAAATTCAGCGCGTTTTGGTGTCTTGTACGATAAATATTATAAATCGATTTTCGTATTTATTTATCGCAGAACGGAAGACGAAGAGCTAACGGCTGATATCACATCACAGGTTTTTTTAAAAGCACTCATTAATCTGAAGCAATACGAATATAAAGGAGTTCCATTTTCTGCCTGGTTATTCAGAATTGCCTTTAATGAAATTAATATGTATTTTAGAAAAAATAATGCAAATAGGGTGGTAAGCTTGGATCAAAACGGGATTTTGCAGATTGCTCAGGAAACCGACTTGGAGGAAAATGCAGAAGGAATTAAACAAATGATGAGTGCATTAAAAGGATTAGAAGAAAATGAAGTTCAATTAATAGAGCTTCGTTTTTTCGAAAAACGTTCTTTTGCTGAAGTCGGTGCGATTATTGGTATTACTGAGAACAATGCGAAAGTGAAAGTCTATCGCATTTTAGATAAATTAAAAAAAGTGTTGAGCAAGAAATAATGTCGAACTTGAAATTCAATATTGATAGACCCGATTTGCCGGACGAGCAAATCAACAAGCATAAAGATTTTAAGAAGTTGATGTATAATTATCAGTCAGCTACAAAGCCTTTGTACAAAACACCGCTTTATAAAAACAAAAAGGTGTTCATTGTTATTTTGTTGATTTTGTTAGTCATGTTTGTGATTATTGAAGCCATGGAGAAAGAGGAAGGGAAGGAACCTGTGAAAGTGGAGAAAACAAAGTAATCTTATTCATGTCCTTGTTTCTTTAATTGCAATGACGACTCTGATGTACACAATTCTGGTAAGAACTACTCCGTAAATTTATATCCCACACTTCTGATGGAGTGGAAGTGAATCGGTTCCCGTTGATTTTTTTCAAAATATTTCCGAAAAGCAAGTATATAATTGTCGATTGTGCGTGATGATGGATAGGCATCCTTCCCCCAAACGGAGTCCAGAATTTCTTCTCGTGAAACGACTTCTCCCTTACGTTCAATTAATAGTTTTAAGAGCGCAATTTCTTTTTTGCTGATCTCTGACTTGCCGCTTACTCCGGTAATTTCATAGGTGATAAAATTCACCATATTATTACCAAACGTATAGGATTCAATCGTTTTTTCAGTTTCTTTTTGTTGGCTACCTCTTTTCACAAGTATCTGTATGCGCAGGAGCAATTCTTCCAGATTAAACGGTTTGGTGAGATAGTCATCTGCGCCCAATTTCAACCCTTGAATTTTATCGGAGCTAGAGCCTTTGGCCGTTAGAAACAGAATGGGCACTTTGCTGTTTTCTTTCCGGATTTGCTCACAAACGTCAAATCCATTCATTTCGGGCAGCATCACATCCAGAATAATCAGGCTGAAATTGTAATTTCGGAAGGTTTTAAGCGCATCTAAGCCATTGGAGGCGGTAGATACGTCATATCCTTCCAATTCCAGGTTTAAGCGGATGGTTTGAAGCAAATGCTCTTCGTCTTCAACTAATAAAATGCGCTTTTGGCTCATACGGGTACAAAGATAAAACAAAAACTTTCTATGCTTGTTAATAAAGTGGACAAAGCGTAAATTTGTACCCTAAATTATTCTCATGTCAGCACAAGCCATTTCTTCCCTTTTATTGGATTCCAAACTTTCCAACGATTTAAAAAAAATTGCCGAAAAAGTACTCGGGAATCAGCGCATAACGTTTGATGAAGGGGTGCTTTTGTATGAAAAAGGCGAATTGGGCTTTTTAGGAACATTGGCAAACTTTGTACGTGAGCAAAAAAATGGAAATAATGTGTATTTCAACAGAAACTTCCATATCGAACCGACCAATATTTGTGTATTCGATTGTAAATTTTGCTCCTATTCCCGTTTATTAAAGAATAAGGAAGAAGGTTGGGAATTGTCGGAAGCCGAAATTTTGGATAAAGTAAGAAGTTATGATGGCAAGCCAGTTACTGAAGTGCATATTGTGGGAGGAGTTCATCCGAAAATGGGGTTGATGTATTTTGCTGAACTGATAAAAAAAATAAAAGACATTCGACCTGATATCCATGTAAAAGCATTTACCGCTGTTGAATTGGATTATATGTGCAGAAAAGCGAAAGTGAGTTACGAAGAAGGTTTGAGAATTTTAAAAGACCATGGACAAAATTCTTTACCGGGAGGAGGAGCAGAAATTTTTGATGAAACCATCCGTAAAGAAATTTGTGAAGATAAATGTACATCTGCTCAATGGTTAGAGATTCATGAAACAGCACATAAGCTCGGAATGCCTTCGAATGCAACCATGTTGTACGGCCATGTTGAAAAGTTTGAACATCGTATTGATCATATGAACCGTTTACGTGATTTGCAGGATAAAACAAAAGGGTTTAATACGTTCATTCCGCTTAAATTCAGAAATGGTGGCAATCAGATGAGTCATATTGCCGAATCAACTGTAATCGAAGATTTACGCAACTACGCTGTTTCACGTATTTTTATGGATAATTTCGGACATGTAAAAGCGTATTGGCCAATGATTGGAAGAACAACGGCTCAGTTATCGTTGGCATTTGGTGTGGATGATATTGACGGAACAATTGATGATACCACAAAAATTTATACCATGGCCGGTTCGGAAGAACAATCTCCGGCTTTAACAACACAACAACTGGTTGAATTGATCAAACAAGTTGGTCGCACACCCATTGAACGCGATACACTTTACAACGTGATAACGGATTATTCCAACTACGATTTTAGCAAAGAAGAAGTAACAGCCTAAGTTAAAAAAAGTCTGACGTTTTTACGTCAGACTTTTTTTTGAATAGATTATTGTTATGCGATTTTTAAGTTTTTGTGATATAAGAAATAGGATGCGAATGCAAATGCGAGAAACAGAAGAATCGGCATTGAAGCAGCTACGCCACTTGTTGCAGCAATGGAATACATGGCAGCAATTAAATCAAATACCAGTCCTGCATACGCCCATTCTTTAATTTTTGGAAATCCCGGAATAACAATCGCAATTGCTCCGAGTGCTTTTGCAATTCCTATAAACTGGATAAAATACAAAGGGTAACCCAAGTCTACAATAAACTTGATTACATCAGGAGTTAACAGAATGTCCGGAATAGCGCTAAAAAGCATAAATCCGGCAAACAATACTGTTACAATCCAATAAGCGATTTTTATCTTTTTCATAAAATATTTTTTAATGTTTGATTAATATTTAAGATTACCTAGTCACATAGTCACTTAGTCACTATACGTAAACATCCAGTTAATTCCATATTTATCGGTACAGCTGCCGAACAATGCTCCGAAAAACATATCCTGCATTTCCATATCTATTTTACCCCCTGCAGAAAGTTCATTGAAGAGTCGATACGTTTCTTCTCTCGATTCCGGTTCTACGTTGATATGCATATTGTTTCCAGTTACCAATTTGAATCCCATGCTTTCAGGTGCATCGGTTGCCATGATGGTGTGCCCTCCAGTAATTGGAAGTTCTACATGTATAATCAATTTTTTAAGTGAATCGTCCATCGGAGGAGCTCCCTCATTTCCTGCAACATCCTCAAAACGCTGCATTCCTTTTCCTGAAAATTCAGTTTTGAAAACACTTTTGTAAAAATTGAACGCTTCTTCGGTATTACCGTTAAAATTCAAATAACTACTGCTCCTTGCTTTTTTTGTAGTCTTGTTCTCTTTCATTAATCCAATTCTTGTTTTCAAATAATTTTCTAATTGACTGAATGTTCCACCAAATCCTTGTTCCATGCCTTCGTAAATTGCAACAAACGTGTTGATTTCTGATTCGGAAGCATTGTAAGGTTCACTTTGCATAAGTAGAGTCGTGATGCCATTATTTTCTGTCAACGAAATTTTACATAAAATTTCTTTAGGTACATCCATTCCTTCAAATGGCGGTTTGATGATTTCACCTTTTTCATTGGCGAATGAATTGATCCAAGTAATGCTGTTGGGTTTGTCAATTTCTTTGTATTTCATAATACCGTAATTGACTTGGTGACCTTTCATTTTGTAATGAAAAATTCCACCCACTTTGAAATCGAGTTGCATTACATCAATGGGTGCTTCAACAGGACCCCACCATTTTGCAAGTGCTTCCGGATTTGAAAAAGCTTCAAACACCATTGCTTTTGGTGCATTTAGTGTTTTTGTTATTGATAGTTTTTGTTTCGACTTATCCATTTGCTTCTGCGTATTTTTTAAAATTGTTTGCTATTGCCTGCCATCCGCCTTGTTGTAATTCTATTGAGTTTTCTGTTTCTGCTTCAAAGACAGTGACAATCTTTGTAGTATTACCCTCTTTGGAAAAGTTTGTCACACACGTTCTTCCATCATCCATCAGATACCCAATTTCTTCATTTGTTTTTACCGAAGTATACGTTCCTGTAAAGTCAAATCCGAAGCTACCATCTTTTGCTTCCATCCGAGAAAGAAACTTTCCGCCAACGCGTAAATCGTTTTCTGCTTTTGGAGTATGCCATTCGTCTGATGCAGTATTCCATTGCATGATATCTGTGGGTGTTGTCCAGATTTTCCACACCTTTTCTATAGGTTGGTTTACAGTTACTTCGACTGTGATTTTTTGTTTTGTTGTCATCTTTTATGTTTTTTAATTGTTTTCTTTTTACTTTTTACTCCCGATGGCAATTGGGATTCCATTTTCCCTTTTTCCTCCTGAAGTTCTTTCAAGTATACCTCCAAGGCATCCAGTTTTTCTTCCCAGAACTTTTTATACTGTTCCACCCAATTTGAAACTTCATTTAGTTTTTCAAATTTTGCTTCGCAATAGCGTTCTCTTCCTTTTTTCTTAATAATAATTAACCCGCATTCGGTTAAAATTTTGATATGTTTTGAAATGGCGGGTCGACTAATCTTAAATTGGTCGGCAACGGCATTTAGGTTTAAGGATTGGTGCGCAACCATGCCAATAATCTCTCTGCGTGTTGGGTCTGCTATGGCCTGAAATACGTCTCTTCTCATTTTCTGATTCTTAATATGTAACCAATCGGTTACAAATTTAGACAGATTTATTTAATTGTCAAGTTTTTAGAAGAAATTTTTCAGAAATGAAATGATTTGGGCAATCCTTATCTGGAATGTTTTTTTATCATTTTGAGTATTTCTGGTTCTCCCTCGGATTAAATGGAAGGGATTTTTGTAATTATTCGAGGTACTCGAAAAGTATGCTAAAATTTCCAGCACCAAATTATGGTAAGTTCATCCCTTTTGATTTAAAAGTTCAAATTAAGAATCAATTTTTGTCACTATTATGTGGGGGATTCGTCCCAAACCCTTTATTGTCAAGCAATTTTTCTTGTGGGTCAACGTAATTTTGCTTCAAACTTTTAAATCTAAAAAATCATGAAGAAAACCATTATTGCTATTTCTATTTTGGCCAGCATGACCTATTGCCATGTTTCAGCACAAATAAACATTGTTCAAAACCCTGATTTTGAACTAGGCTCTGCGCCAACAAACTTTAATCAAATAGCTAACGCAACTGGTTGGAATGATGGTTGCGGATGGTCATTTAGTTTGAATACTTCTTCTACAACAGCTTCACTTTTTCAAACTGGTGTAGGCGGGTGGGTTGCGGGTTTTGCAGGTGAACCTACTTCTGCTCATTCTGGGACTCGTTTTGGTAATTTTAGAGGAAATGGTGTTTTTTTAGAGACTCCCACGCCTCCAGTCGATAGTAAGTATTATAACCAATCGTTAATTGGAACAATTACAGAACCTCTTAAAGCTTGTAAGTATAAATTTGGGTATTGGGTTGCTGCCGCAGTTGGTCTTAATCCGACCATTCAAGTAGAAATGGTTTTACGTAAAGCAGATTGCTCTGAAACCCCACAAAAGATATTATTTACAACAGCGTATCTTACTTCACCTAATTGGACAAATTATGAAATTTCATTGAACCTAACAGCAGCTGATGAGTTGGCAGGGTATGACAGGATTGAAATTAGAAAAGTTATCGCCCCTTATAATCCAAGTAACAATAAAATTGATCTTTACATTGATGATGTTTATATTATAAGGGAAGATGCCAATGCAGATGTCGTTGCTCCCAATCTTCTTTGTAATGGAGATGACCTTATCGTTGATGGAACAAATTCTGTGGGTGACGATAGTCATTTTTGGTACATTACTGAGGCAACATCTGGGGGAGCACCATTAGGAAATCCTGCAACAACATGGAGTTCATGGTATACTGGTCCTGCAGGTGTTTTCAATTTCAGTGATCATGTTTCATTTATTACTCCTGGCCATTGCTACTTAATTCAGCATGCGGTTGGTAATTGTTTTACGCCCTGGGATGCTGATTATGCTTTGGTTTGTGTTGGTGAGGATTTTAATATTTCATTAGGTGAAGATAAAGTTATATGCGGTACAGGTATTATTCCAATACTAGGAACGAGTTTAGGGGCAGGTTATTCATACTCTTGGACAAAAAACGGAAGTCCGATTTCTGCCACTACCGCCACAATTTATGCAACTTCCTCGGGAACCTATTGTGTTACTGTTACTGATCCACTTGGATGTTCAAAAACTGATTGTGTAAACGTAACATTCAGCCCACTTCCAGCAGTAGTTATAACAGGAAATACGCTTATTTGTACAGGAACAACAACTACGTTGAATGCAACGGTTCCAATTTCTCCCGATCCTTATACTTATTTGTGGTCTACCGGTCAAACTACATCTTCAATAACAGTTTCTTCTGTTGGAACCTATTCTGTAACCGTTACAAATTCAGTAACACATTGTGTTGGTACAGCATCAACAATAGTAACCGATGGAAGTACATGGCATCAATACACTGAAAATTCAACAGCACTCGGTATTGGTGAAAGCATAAATGCTGTAACCACTGATGATAATGGAAATGTTTATGTTGCAGGTACTTTTCGACAATCGACTTACCTTAATGGTACTCCCGATATTCAGATTAATTCCCTTATGCCAGTAAATAATCCAAATACATTTTTAGCAAAGTATGATGGTTGTGGAAATTTAATTTGGGTTGCAAATACTACGAATGCCGAAAATTGTGAAGGAACGGCAATAACCTATGATAAGAATAATCAAATGGTATATGTAGGCGGAACTTTTAATGGAAACACTACTTTTAATAGTTCACAAAGTGCTGGTGCACTATGCGCAAGTGGTTATAGTCAACCCCTAAATTCACCTGAAGTAAGAGGTTATGTTGCTCAATACAATGCAAATTCAGGTTGTTTGTATTTTGCACAGGCAATTGACTTAGGAGCTGAAACACGATTAAATGCTTTGACGGTTAACGAAAATAATGGAAATATTTTTGCAGGTGGATCATGGCTTGCTTCTATACCTTCAGCAGATACAAAATCATTTGTTCAGCGTTATGTTCCAGTAACCACGTTAGGATCATCCAATAATTTAGGTCCTCTCGTTTGGACCTTAACAGATAATTCTACTACTCCAGTAACATTTAGTAGAGTAAAAGATTTGGATTATTATGAACCGGTGAACAGAATTTTTATCATTGGAGATTTCAAAAAAACTTGTGTACTTAATAACGGTACAACTGCTCCTGCTGTTAATACTACGAGTTCAGTTTCTGACGCTTATCTTGCTGTGTATCGCGATTTAACAACACCAGTTATGCAATTTTTCAATGCAGGTGGGGCTACATCTGGAAATTTTATGACAGGTGAAGGTGTTTCTGTAGATCAAACAACTGGAAGACCTTATTTTACTGGAACCTATACTGGAACTATTAATAATCCTTTTGGTTTGGGTGCTTTTGGAGCAGGGATGTTAACGGGTGTTGGACAAAACAAACAATACATGATGTCGGCCAATCTTAGTGGTGTGGTTACAGCTTGGTCGCGTACTACTTTTTTAAATTCATCTAACGGTTCTTCTTTTGGAAGAGATGTAGCAGTGCATAATAAAAGAGCATACTTTTTAGGTGAATTTGCGTATGCTTCCATTAGCTCAACGGGTTTTCCATATTTTAATTTTGTTGGAGGATTTGGAACGATTACTGACCAAAAAAGACATGTTTCGGTAATCGGTTATAATGAAAGTGGTGTGGCAACTGTTATGAATGTAACAGAAGCTGGTACAATATCTTCGCCCGATAACCATACAGGAGTTGCAATTGAAACAAATCGAAAAGGTTGCTCATTTGTGACAGGTCAATTTAATAAGACGTTGGATTATTTTTCCGGTTCTCCAGCTAGTGGTCCATTAGTTATTAGTGGTGCGCCCAATGCCTACATAATGCGTGTGAATGAATCTACAGCTGAGTTTAAAACTTCTGATATGGATGAAGAGACGGAGAGTATCGAAGTAGCTTTAAATAGTATTTCCAAATCAATTCGCGTTTTCCCTAACCCAACAAATGGTTTAACCACTATCGCAATTGATAATTTTGATGCTACCAATACAAACTACAAACTTGTATTGTACAATTCGGTTGGGCAATTAATGCAACAATTGGATGTTACAAGTAACAAAACAGATGTTGATCTTTCAGATTATAAAAATGGTCTTTACATCCTCTCTTTTAGTGATGGGGTTAACACGAGTGTAGTGCGAATTTCTAAAATAAATTAATTCTTCTAGAATCCAAGTGAGTTGTTTACAAGAGATGACTCACTTGGATTTTATTCATTTAAAACCAAAAATCATGAAAAAAATTAAACTAATTTTAGTAGGAGCATCATTGCTTCTATCAGCGGTTGTGTTAAAAGCTCAACTATCAACATGTGCAACGTTAGGTCCATGTGCAAGTAACCTTGTTTTTAATGGCGATTTTAGAGCAGGCAATGTCGGATTTACAACTGGACTTACAGGTGGTGTTTTAGGCAATTTGTGCGCTTGTGGAACCAATAGTTACTGCATTGCTAACGAGCCAAGGACAAAATGCAATATGGCTTCCTGGGTTGATGATTTATGGGATTTTGATATGGGGACAAACCTTGGTTCTTACATGGTAATAGATGGAAACCCTGGTCTTGGTGGTGCAGGAGTGGGGCTTATCTGGTCGCAACCTGTTTCAATGGTAAATGGGGCATCTTATGTTTTTAAAATGCATGTAATGCCCAGTGTCTCACTTGCATCGCCAGGACAAAATTTAAATGTTACCGTGGGCGGAATGAACATTGGAGCTAACCCAACATCACCAACCGGTTCTTATGTTGCAGGTATGTATGTTTGGAACGAGGTATGTGTTCCTTTTACCTATACAGGAGCAACAGGAGTCGTTGCTCTTTCTATCTCTCAAATTGGACAAGTTGCTAACGGTGATTATGGTATTGATGCAATAAGTTTGAATGTCGACAATGAGAGTTGGCATCAAACAACAAAAAATGCAGTTAGCAGAGATCAAACAAAAGATGTAATAACAGATGCTGCAGGTGATGTTTATGTAACCGGTTATTACACTTCTCAAACAACACTTGAAGGAGGTAATAACGCAGACGTTACCTTGTTGTCGGGAAGCTCAACTCTTGCTCCAACTTCATATATCGCAAAATATAGCGCTTGTGGGGATTTGTTGTGGGAAGCACATGCAAAAGACTTTTTAAATAATTATGGAAACAGCATTGTATTAGATCAACCTAATAATAGAGTTTATATTACTGGTGATTTTGAAGGTCGAATAAGGTTTACAACTTCAAATATTTGTAGCGGGCTACCTACTTCTATCACAGCATCATTGTCTGGCTCTAGAGGATATGTAGCAGCATTTGATATGACAACGGGTTGCATCGAGATCTTAGAGGCGATTAACGTTTCTGCTTATACACGTTGTGAAGCAATAACGATAAATGAAACAAATGGAGCAATTTATGTCGGAGGAGCGAAGTCAACTACCAGTGGTGGTACTGATCCAAGTTCTTTTATTAACAAGTATACACCCGCTGGAACACTTGGAGGGCTGATTGCAACGGTCACCTCAACAACAACAGCCGGGGGTGTTAATAAAGTTGAGGATATGGATTTTAATGAAACAACAAATACATTATGGGCAATCGGCAGTTTTACTAAAAATGTTACGTTTGTGCCGGGAGGAACACTTACATACGGAGGTCCTGTTGTTATCAAAGATGCTTTCTTAGTGTCATATACAGATGGTGGTACATTTTTTACGTCAACACTTTTAAGACGGGGAAATAATACCTTGTACATGACGGGTGAAGGTATTGCTGTAGATGCTTCTGACAATTCGGTTTATATAACAGGATCATATAGAGACCAAGCCACTGCAGCACAACCTGCTTTTCAAACGGCAAGTTTGTTGCTTTCTACAGTGGGATCAACAACAGACAAGGCCTATATGATAAAAATTGCTGGTTTAGGAATCTGGGCGAAGTCCGGTATTGCAACAAGTAATATTGCAAACGGGAAATCGGTTGGCGCAAGAATGGGCGTTGCTTATTTTACAGGAAATTATTATAAAAATATCCTTCAATTAACGGGTTACCCTTCTGTATTGTATTATACAGTTGGAGCACCAAACAATTTGTCTCATTCGTATACCGCAGCGTATAATGCTAATGGAACAATTGCTTTTCCAACAGTAAATGTAACAGGAGACGTTTCAAATACAGGTGTTCATGAGGTCGAGTCAATTTATTCAGGTGTGAATGGACACAGTTTTATGGTTGGAGCATACTCTAGTAGTTTAAGGGTTGATAATCTTTTGGTATCGCCAACTAACGATTTGCTTTCAAGTGGAGCGGCCGGTCATAAGAACGGTTTTCTTGTTCGTGTGAATTCTAATTTTGCTGGAGCATACAGAAGTGAAGAAGTGGCAATTGAGAATAACATGAAAGTTGCAAAATTCGAATTGTCGCAACTTTCTGTGTATCCTAACCCAACAAATGGCTTAACCACTATCGCAATTGATAATTTTGATGCTACCAATACAAACTACAAACTTGTATTGTACAATTCGGTTGGGCAATTAATGCAACAATTGGATGTTACAAGTAACAAAACGGATATTGATCTTTCAGATTATAAAAATGGTCTTTACATCCTCTCTTTTAGTGATGGTGTTAACACGAGTGTAGTGCGAATTTCTAAAATAAATTAAAAATCTAATCAGGGTTAAGGAAATTTCCTTAACCCTGTTCTTATTAAAAATTATAAACTAAAATTTTAAAATCATGAAAAAAATTGCATTTGTTTTTGGATTAATTGTAGCAACAACGACTTCTTTTGCCCAACAATGGGCAGGTAGTACCACCTTAACGGGAAATCTATATCGAACAGGAAATGTGGGTATAGGCACAGGTACAAGTGTTCTACCGCGTAGTTTAAGTATCTACAAAACGTTTACCGGCTTACCAGCTGCTGGATCACCAATTGAATCTTATACAACAGGTTTGAGAATCACTCATAACTGGAGTGGCACTTCTGGAGGTACATACACTGCTCATCAATGGGATTTAAGTGCAGATTATGGGAAATTTTATTTTAAATGGAAACAAAACTCCTTTGACATTAACTACGGCAGGAAGAGTTGGTATTGGAACAAAAGCACCATCAGTAACATTTCATGTAGCAGATGAGGGTACAACTGCGGTTGATTCGCGTTTAAGCGGGTTTACATTAATCGATGGTTTTGAAGCATCCTTATTGCTTGGTAGAGAAACTGGAGTCACTCATGGAGAATGGGGAATCGAATATAATAATCATGCAGGTGGATTAAATTTCTGGCGACCAGCAGGAAGCACAACTCCGCATGGACCGAATGGTGGGAATTACCATCTTTTTATTAAAAATGATGGAAGAGTTAGTATGGGCTTTAATCCACTAACAACTACGTATCCTGCTGGCTATAGACTATATGTTGCAGAAGGGATTTTAACAGAACGAGTAAAAGTTGCTTTAGTGAATACTGCTGACTGGGCAGATTATGTTTTCAAGAAAGATTATTCGTTGTTACCACTCAAAGATGTAGAAGCATTTATTAACACAAATGGACATTTACCAAATGTGCCTAGTGCAGAACAAGTGAAAGAAAGTGGAATTGATTTGGCTAAAATGGATGCCAAATTATTAGAAAAAATTGAAGAGCTAACGCTTTATATGATTGCTTTGAAGAAGGAAAATGAAGCAATTAAGTTGGAACTTGAAATTCTAAAAAAATAAGTTATGGGAAGGTATATTATTTTGGTTATTCTCATAAATATTTTATGGAATAACTCATCTGCTCAGGTTATTAACGGAGATACGACTGTTTGTGAAGGTGATATAAAACTCTATACTTTGTCTGACGCAGGATGTGGTGAAGGAATTGCGGATGTAATATGGACACCCACTATAAATGCTCCTGGTTCGCTTGTTTCTTTGTCGATAGGCTCTGGAGTAACAATTTCATGGGACCCAAGTCTTGATGCGACCACTCTTGGCGAGGTAAAAGTGAAGTATAATTGTTCGTTTCTTGATTCATCGGATAATCCCGTTACAATAAATAAAACAGATAGTATAGAAGTAACTATATTAGCCATTCAACAACCGCTATTTAGTTTTTCAAATATTATACTTGGATGTAATAATGATTCTGTTTTAACAATAGTAACTCCTGATCAAGGTGGAGAAGCAGGAGAAGATGTTATTTATACATGGACATATCCAGAGTGTTTTGGTTTTGATGGTGGCAATAGCACAGGTGTTTTTAGTGCTGATAACGCATCCGGTGGTGAAATTTGTTTAAAAGTTACTATTCCTGCATGTGGGGTTTCTGTAACAGAATGTTTTACAATAAAACGTGAATGTGAAGATTATGCAACGTACACTACTGCGAATCCAATTTCTGACTGGTATACTTCGAGAGACATCTCAATAAAAACTATTGGAAATGTATCAACCGCAGGATTTTCTAACGTTGAATTTAAAGCAGGAAGATACATTGATCTGGGACCAGGTTTTTTAGCTACACCTATTTTTTTGGCACATATAGCACCGTGTACTTGCTTGCCTGATGATAGTGTGGGCTGTTTCCGGTCAGCAATACACACATTTGTTAAGGATGAACGTATCTCAAAAGACGAACAACTGAAAGACAAAGACCTGAAAAAAAACGATTTGACTATTGTTGAGATTACTCGCAGTATTTCTGTATCTCCTAACCCAACAAATGGCTTAACCACTATCGCAATTGATAATTTTGATGCGACCAATACAAACTACAAACTTGTATTGTACAATTCGGTTGGACAATTAATGCAACAGCTGAATATTACAAGTAGCAAAACAGATATTGATCTTTCATCATACAAAAATGGTATTTATTTACTTTCTTTTAGTGATGGGGTAAATACAAGTGTTGTGCGAATTTCAAAAACAAATTAACATTTTCAAATACCCCAATGAATCGCTTGTGGCAATCGTTTCATTGGGGTATTATTTTAAAATAAAATTGATTTAAAGAGAAGGTAAATTTTTAATCCTTCATCCTTTTCAACTCCGCTTCCAATCGATCAAAATTTTCTTCGTTTTTCTCCGGAGCAAATTTTTGAATGGTTTCATAATCTTTTGGTGCATCAAAAATCATCTTAAAAACAATTTTTGTTTCCTTTGGACTAATTTCTTCAAATGTAGCAAGCACCTTGAAGAGCGGTTGTGAATGTCGTTTCCAATAAATGAGCGTTGGCTTTTCGATGGTAATAAATTCAGCTTCGTTTTCATAATTACCTTTTTCCGGGCCATGCATGGTGAGTTTCCATTTCCCACCCGGGCGTAAATCAAATTCATGAAAGGTATTCGTAAAGTCGTTGGGTCCCCACCAATTTTTTAAATGCGTAGGTTCTGTCCATGCTCGAAAGACTTTTTGAATGGGTTCTGCAATAGTTCGAGTGGAAGTGATTGTGTAAGGGGTGGTTGGGATAGAAGTACTCATTTCAAAATTGTTGTTAGTTAATGTTTAGTCGAGTCGGTAATAATTTTTTTAATCAAAACGATTTGACCTAAGTGGTAATAACCATGCTCAATTAATGCATCGATGTTGCGTTGATAGGTTCCGTATTTCTCATCAATAAAGACTTGTTTTAACTTTTCTTCAGGCATTTCTTCAATCAAAGAAGCAAATTCTTCGGAGTCCTTCCAGAATTTATCTAAAAATGATTCCCATTCCCGTTGAGATTGAATAGGAGCAAAGTCAAAACTGTATTTGTCTTTTATATCCAACGTACCACCTTTAAACACTTTGTTTATTCCATTTACATAATAATGGATGTGTTGCGCTAAAGTGGCAATTGTATTGAAGGATTTGAATGGAGTAGTGGCAATTTCCCAGTTTAGTCCTGATAATTGATCTTTAAAATTCGTGTTTGCAATCCAAGTTCCATTTAAAATTACTTCTCGAAACCGATGAGCTATTTGAGTTGTATTTTTCATGTTAGATATACTTTTTCAATGATTATTTCAATCTTTCCAAAACGCCTTTGCGTTTCACAATGTTTTTATAATCCCATTGAATTGTTTTTGATTTTTTCAACCAACGTTTCAAATCTTTTGCATTGATTTCTTCAACGGAATTATAAAAGATAGAAGCATCTTTAAATTTTCCACCAACAACATCTAGTTGATCTTCTTCAAAATCGGCCCCGCTCCAAAACATCAACCGCCAGCCTGCTTTTTGTTTGCTGTAGCCCACAATTGGGTTGCCATCTAAAAACCAAACAGGATGTCCATGCCATACTTTGTTTTCCGATTTGGTTAGATTTTCTTCTATAATTGCAGCCAAGGTATCGCAGATCTTTTTGTCTGCTGCTGTTTGTGATTTGTTGTAGGTAAGGATGTCTTTGTTCACTGTAGTTGTTTTTATTTCTTTTTATTGGCTACTTCAAATTGTAGATTCGTTAATTCAAATTCTTTTCGTTGAGTATTATATTTATAATTTATCGTATAGTTGTATTGATGTTCAAAACCATTTGAGAAAATATAAAAAATAAATTCAGCACTTTCTTTTTCTACCCACCCCATCAGGTTTATATAAATACGCGACTTGAGTTCATTTTGCTTTATTGTTCCTTCTTCCGGTGAAATAAGTCTTATATGTGTGTGTGCTATTGTCTCAGGTAGTTTTATATTTGGAAAATCATCAGGCTGTCCGTTTTTTCGATTTCCAAAGTACAAGGTGTCAAATTTTGTTTTGTTTTTTTTGTTGGCGTCTTTGATGAAGTCTGCAATCGCTTGAGAATAGATTTTAGTTAACTGAGCTAAGCTGTCTGTTGAAGTTAATACTTCATTGCCGGAAATTATATTCTTTAAATCAGACTTTTCTTGATTTGCACATGCTGAAAAGTTGGAGAGGGTTGTCCAAACGATACAATATAAAATCCATTTATTCATTCATTCAAATATAATCAATAAAAAAACGTCCAGCATTTTTAGACTGGACGTTTAACTATTTTGTATTTTCAATTATCCTTTAAGGAATCCCAACAACTTCTCTACACTCACTTTGGCATCACCATAAAGCATTTCTGAATTTGGTTTGTAGAACAAAGGATTGTCTTCACCGGAATATCCAGCCGACATCGAACGTTTCATAATAATTACTTTTTCTGCTTTCCAAACTTCAATTACCGGCATTCCGTAAATAGAGCTTGCAGGATCATCTTGTGCACTTGGATTAACCACATCGTTTGCGCCAATTACCATTACCACATCTGTTTCCGGCATATCTTCATTAATCTCATCCATTTCCAAAACAATATCGTAAGGAACATTTGCTTCCGCTAACAATACGTTCATGTGACCTGGTAAACGACCGGCAACAGGGTGAATCGCGAAACGAACATTTTTTCCTGCTTTGCGCAAGGTTTGAACCATTTCGTAAATAGGATATTGTGCTTTTGCTACTGCCATTCCATAACCGGGAACAATCACAACTGATTTTGCTTCTTTTAATAAGGTAGCAACTTCTTCGTGATTCAAGGATGTTACTTCACCTTCAATTGCTTTTTTCTCACCACCTTGAGATGAAGATGCCGTTGCATTCGCAAAAATTACTGCGAAGAAAGAACGGTTCATGGCGTGACACATATGCATTGAAAGAATTGCTCCGGAGCTTCCAACAAGTGCACCCGTTACAATTAATAAATCGTTTCCTAGCATAAATCCAGCGGCAGATGCTGCCCAGCCGGAATAAGAGTTCAACATAGAAACAACTACCGGCATATCTCCACCACCAATTGCCATCACCAATACAATTCCAATGAACGATGCAATGGCTGTCATGATTAATAATGGAAGCATTCCTTCTGTTCCATGTGCGTTACAGAATAATACTCCTAAAACAGTACATGCAATCATTAAAATGATGTTCATCATTTGAAGCCCCTTAAATGCCCAAGGCTTAGAAGGAATCTTTCCATCTAATTTTCCCCAAGCAACAATTGAACCTGTGAACGTGATTGCACCAATGAAAATTCCAATAAATACTTCCACCAAATGAATCATGTGCGATGCACCTGTTAATGCTTGTGTTTCAGGATCTAGGTACGAACCGAAACCAACCAATACTGCAGCTAATCCCACAAAACTATGCAGGATGGCAACCAGTTGAGGCATGGAAGTCATTTCTACTTTACGAGCCACCATGATACCAATTAAGGAAGCAACTGCAATCGCTCCAATAATATAAACATGCCCCTCAACACCCTGACCTAATACGGTTGCGATGATTGCTACAATCATCCCTACAATTCCGTAGATAACTCCACGTTTTGCAGATTCTTGAGAGGCTAATCCGCCTAAACTTAAAATGAACAGGATACTTGCAAATAAATATGCTGCTGTTTGAATTTCTTTTGCTATTTCAATCATAATTTTTTTCTTTTATTTCACTTTTGCTTGTCGTTGGATATAACCTTCAAGCTTTTATGAAGGAGTATTATTTTTTAAACATTTTCAACATACGGTGCGTTACGAAGAATCCACCAACAATATTAATGCTGGCAATCAAAATAGCTACAACGGCTATTATCGTAACTGGATTTTTGATGTCACCTGTTGTTTGTAATAAACCACCAACAACGATGATTCCACTAATCGCATTCGTTACCGCCATTAACGGTGTATGTAATGCATGTGCAACATTGGTGATCAACTGCCAGCCAACAAAGATTGATAAAACGAATACCGTGAAATGTTGAATGAATTCACTTGGTGCAAACTTCCCAACCAAGAACAACAAGCCGCCAACTACTGCCAATGTAATAACCATTGAAGTGGTTGCTTTTTTTGCCGCTGCTTCATTTGTTGCTTTTGTTTCTGCTTCTGTAGGTGGAACAACTTTTGGTTTTCCACCAGCGGTCGGACTAACTGGAAGTGGAGCAGGAGGCCAGTTGATTTTACCATTGTAGGTAACCATTGCTCTTGACACAACAGCATCTTCCATATCAATTTTCCATTTTTCTGCTTTCCCCATGTCATCTAATAAATGACATAAGTTGTTTCCGTATAGTTGTGATGCTTGTGTAGGAAGTTGATTTAATTTACCAACCATGGTAACTCCATTATCAGTCGTATAAACTTCTCCGTTTTTTGTAAGAGCACAGTTACCACCAGTTGATGCAGCTAAATCCATAATCACCGAACCTGGTTTCATGGCAGCTACGTGATAATCCATCCATAATTTCGGAGCTGGTCTTCCTGGAATTTGTGCAGTAGTAATTACGATATCAACTTCTTTCGCTTGTTCTAAAAATAATTTCATCTCTGCCTCAATAAAAGCAGGACTCATTTCTTTTGAGTAACCGGAAGATGTTGCTCCGTCTTCTTCAATTTCCACTGTTAAGAATGTTGCGCCCATCGATTCGATTTGTTCAGCAACTTCTTTACGTGTATCAAATGCACGGACAATTGCACCTAATGAATTGGCTGCTCCGATAGAAGCTAAACCGGCAACACCGGCACCAATCACCAATACTTTAGCAGGTTCTACTTTTCCTGCTGCTGTAATTTGTCCATTTAAAAATCTTCCGAAATGAAATGAACCTTCAATTACGGCTCTATATCCTGCAATGTTTGCCATGGACGACAATACATCCATTTTTTGTGCTCTGGAAATACGTGGAATCGCATCCATTGCAATGGCATTCACTTTTTTATCTGCTAATTTTTGGAGTAAGGGCTGATTTTGAGCAGGCCATAAGTAACTTAGCGTTACCAAACCTTCTCTCATCATATCTACTTCTTCCATGGAAGGTTCCTTCACCTTTAAAACAATGTCAGAGCTTCCATAAATGTCAGCGGCAGTTGCTACTATTTTTGCTCCTGCTTCTTCAAACTCTTTATCTGAAAAATTGGCTTTGGTTCCTGCACCTTTCTGAATGTAAACTTCAAACCCTTGTTTTTGAAGTCGTTTTACGGTTTTGGGAGTAGCCGCAACTCTTAATTCATTTGGAAAAATTTCCGATGGAATTCCTACCTTCATAATTGAACAATGTTAAGTGTATTTGTTTTTTTTTGAACAAATTTTATAGTCCCGAAAGTAATAAAATATTGCTAACTGACAAAAAAAAATGGGTTTTACTTCTTCTTTGCTTTTGATGGACGCTGTAGGGCTATAATAGCGCACTTTTGGTTTTGCTGCTAAGTAATTACTTTAGAATTGTGGCAAAGTTGGGGTAATCTGTGATAATTCCATCAACACCTAAGTCTCTAAATTTGACCATCTCCTTTTGCGAATTTACTGTCCATACCACCACTTTGCATCCGGATTGATGCGCCTGACGGATGGTCTTTTTTTTGCAGATTTTTAAAGCCGGATTATAATAGGCTGGAGTGAAGTGGAGTTTTCGAATGTTGTGTTTTACGGATCGGAGGTTGGCAATTAATAAACCGGTTTTTAGCTCGGGGTTTAGTGTATGTATTTCTTTTAGGCATCGAACATCAAAACTTTGAATTAGTATACGGTCGTTGACCGCATACTTCTTTAATACATCGTTAATTAAAGCGACGGTTGTTTTTGTTGAATAATGATACTTTCGGTCACCCATTGAATTGTTTTTTATTTCAATATTGTAATAAATTGGAGGAAGATTATTCTCCTGCGTGTATTTTTCCATTTCTTCAATCACTTCACTTAATAGCGGCTTGAAGACCTCTGTTTTTAATTGTTGCGGAAATTTTTTATTTCCTCTTTTTCCACAGTCGTATTTTTTTATTTCGGCATAATTTAACTGATGCAGATTGTTTTTTGTCCTTTTGGTAATTGCTTTGCCATCGGGTGCAGTACACGTTTTTGGGTTGAACCAAGGTTCATGTGAAACAACTACCTGAGAGTCTTTGGAGATAATCACATCAAGTTCAATGTAATCCGCTCCGGCCTTGATGGCTTCTTTAAAAGCGATGAGTGTGTTTTCAGGAAAGCGTCCACGAAATCCTCTGTGACCGTGTATTTCAATCTTTGTTTGTTTGCTGGAAAGGGTTTTGTTTTCTTGTGAAAAAGAAAAGGCAGGAAACAAGAGGCAGAAAAAGAGGAGTTGGTTTTTCATTTTGGAAAGACGAAAGTAGTAAATTCGCATAAATGGATTTAGAAAAACTAAAAGAAGAAGCAAAAAAAGCGGAGCCTTCATCTCAAAAATTATTTGAGCATCTGAAAAGGAAGAAGCCTAAAAATTTGGATGATGTTGTACACGAATTACATGAAGAAGCGTTTCAGCGGATTGATTGTTTGAAATGCGCCAATTGTTGCAAAACAACAAGTCCGATTTTTTATGATCGCGATGTAGATCGTATTGCCAAACGATTGCGCATGCGTCCATCCGATTTTATTGCCAAGTATTTACACATTGATGAAGACAAAGATTATGTTTTAAACGTGGCACCTTGTCCGTTTTTAGATAATGAAAATTATTGTTTGATATACGAAGATCGTCCAACAGCCTGCCGTGAATACCCTCATACCAACCGCAAGCGTTTTTTTCAAATCCTCGACCTTACACTTAAAAACACGCATGTTTGTCCAGCTGCTTTTGAAATTGTAGAGGAGATGAAAAAGAAGTTGAAATAGTCTTATATTTGAATCTCGCGCGTGCGAAATTAAAACTACTATCACGATGAAATCAAAATTTACATTCTTTGTTGCCAGTGCACTTTCTATTTCGGCAGTTGCATACATTACTGCGGGAGGAAATTTTCTAAAAAACAAATTTACCTCCGATACCGTGAATGAAGGAATGGTGCATGGTGCATCCAAACGGTTGAAGTGGGAAATGTCCCGATTGGCAGATCCTGCTACCGGAAAAATTCCAGATAATATTCGTCAATTGGAATTGGCATTTGCAGCTACATTGCCAAACGATTTACAAACTGATAGAAGCATGGCTAGTTTAACGATGACGAATCGCGGGCCTTGGAATGTGGGTGGAAGAACGCGTGCATTTGGTGTAGATGTGAGTAATGAAAACAGATTGTTGGCAGGTTCTTGTTCCGGTGGCATGTGGCTTTCAACAAATGGAGGTACCTCTTGGTCGCAATCCAATACCTTATCCCAATTAAAAAATGCAACGTGTTTAACACAAGATAAACGTGCTACGCATACAAATACTTGGTATTATGGAAGTGGTGAAGCATACGGTGCATCTGCTAGCGGTGGAAGCGGTGCTTATTATTTAGGAGACGGTGTATTTAAGTCAACAGATGGCGGTGTAACCTGGACACCTATTGCAAGCACTGCCGGTGGAAATCCAAATGGATTTACAACTGGCTGGCAATTGGTTTGGAACATTGCTAACGATAATTCTGCAAACGATTCGATTGAAGAAGTTTATGCTTCCATATATGGTGGAATTCAACGTACTATAAATGGTGGAACTACATGGACAGCCATGTTAGGCGGTGGATCGTACTTTACCGATGTTCAGATATCCACCACTGGAATTGTTTATGCGACACAAAGCGATGATGGTTCGCAAAAAGGAATTTGGCGTGCAAAAAACGACAGTGCTTTTGTAAATATTTTACCGGTTGGATTTCCTACGGCTTATAACCGCATCGTTTCAGGAATAAACCCGAACAACGAAAACGAAGTTTATTTTTTAGCAAACACTCCCGGATTTGGAAAAGTGACCTATAATTATTTAGGAACACCGGAGTGGAATAGCTTGTGGAAATACACGTATGTTTCCGGAGACGGAACGGGAGCAGGTGGAACGTGGCAAGATTTGTCGCTGAATTTGCCGAATACCGGTGGTATGTTTGATAAATGGAATGTGCAAGGTTCGTATGATATGGTAGTGCGTGTAAAACCAGGAAGCTCTAATGTGGTATACATTGGCGGAACAAACTTATATCGTTCTACTACAGCTTTTCAAGACTCAACAAATACTACGTTTATTGGTGGTTACGAACAGTTTTCGGCATTGCCCGTAATTAACTCCTATCCGAATCATCATCCTGATCAACATTGGATTGAGTTTTTGCCCTCTAATCCAGATGTGATGTTTAGTGCTAATGATGGTGGGGTTTTTAAGACACTCAATGATACCGCAACTGCTGTTGTTTGGCAATCGTTGAACAATGGATATTTAACAACCATGTTTTATACACTTGCGATTGATCACGCCACTGCCTGGAAACAATATTATTGTTGCCGGAGCACAAGACAATGGGACATGGTATACCAATACCGCATCACCAACAACTCCTTGGTCGCAACCTCGCGGTGGTGATGGTTCATATTGCGCCATTGCGGATGGGCAAACCAATTATTATTTCTCGATTCAAAATGCGAAGATGATGAAAGCGACATTGGATGGAGTTGGAAACATTACATCGTTTGCACGAATCGATCCTATTGGTTTAAAAAATCCGGAGTTTATCAATCCGTATACATTGGATCCCAACAACAACAATATCATGTATCTGGCGGGTGGAAAATATTTATGGCGGAACAATGATTTATCGGGCATTCCGATGGTGGGAAACTGGGATTCTATTTCAACGAATTGGGTGCAGTTTATTGATTCAGTTCCAACAGTTAATTCAATTGTAACAGCTGTCACTGCTTGTAAAACACCTGCAAACAGAGTGTATTATGGAACCGACAAGAAGAGAGTTTATCGCGTAGACAATGCCAATGTGGGAACACCAACTCCTGTGGATATTACTTCTACAATTACCTCTGCTTTATTTCCAAATGCCTATGTGAGCTGTATAGCAGCTGATCCGTTAGATGGAGATAAAGTAATGGTTACTTTTTCGAATTATGGAGTATATAGTGTGTTTTATACAGAAGATGGCGGTACCAGTTGGATAAAAGTCGGTGGTAATCTCGAAGCGTCAGCTGTTTCAAGTCCTTCTGTTCGATGGGCCAGTATTTTGCATGTGGCTGATGGAACCGTTTATTTGTTGGCAACCAGCACCGGTTTATACGCAACAGATACGTTGATTGCAGCGGGTGCAGCAACAGGAAGTGGAACCGTTTGGGTGCAACAAGGAACGAGCACGATTGGTAATTCAGTTTGTGACATGATTGATGTTCGTCCTTCTGATGGGTTGGTAGCCGTAGCAACACATGCCAGTGGAATTTATTCAACGTACATTACAAGTGTGAATGATATTGTAACCGTAAAAGATATTGAAGGATCTAAAAACGATTTGCAATTGACCAATTATCCGAATCCGGTTGTAGAGAATACAACCATTGAATTCACACTGAATGCGAAAGCAAACGTGAATTTGCAAATTTGGGATGCTTATGGCAGATTGATGGAAACATTGGTTAATACGGACTTGCAAGAAGGAAAACATTCAGTTGTATTCCATAAAAAGAATTTGAAGTCGGGTGTTTATTATTATAGCTTAACAGCCGACAATAGGCGAAAAACCAATAAAATGATCATTGTTAAATAAACATTAGATTGTTAGTTAATAAGTCCCTCGAATCTTCGGGGGATTTTTTTTGCACCTACTTTTACCATATCATTTATTTAGATAGATTATGTTTTTAGATGCCTACGGTCATTTTGATTATTACAACTGGATACTTTTGCCGTTGATTATTTTCTTTTCTCGCATTTGTGATGTGAGTTTGGGAACATTGCGTCATGTTTTTATTTCAAAAGGTTTTCGAAAAGTGGTTCCGCTGTTGGGTTTTTTCGAAGTGTTGATTTGGATCATTGTGGTAGCCCAAGTGATGAAAAATTTGAACAATGTTGCCTGCTACTTAGCATGGGCAGGTGGTTTTGCTACCGGCACTTTTGTAGGGTTGTGGATAGAAGAAAAGTTGGCCTTGGGTTTACAAGTAATTCGAATCATCACCAATCAAGATTGCAGTGAATTGTTGGAAGCCTTTAAAAAAGACAATCATGGAATAACTGTGGTGGATGCGCAAGGGGCTGTAGGGCCAGTAAAAATGATTTTTACAATCATCAAACGCAAGAATGTAAAAGAAGTGGTGCAACTGATCCGGAAATACAATCCAACGGCTTTTTATTCCATCGAAGAAATTAAAAATACCAGTCAAGGTGTTTTTACAGAAAATGCGGGAGGTGGATTTGCAACCATTCGACAAATGTTTCCTGCAAGAAAAGGGAAGTAATGGCTAGCCACAGATTCACAGATTTTAAACTCGAAAAATTTGGAAGATTTAAATAGCCACAGATTCGCAGATTTTAGCCCTCTAAAAAAAATTGGAAGATTTAAATTGAATCAGACATTGCCTTAGCAATGAATCAGCAACAATTTTAATTTTTTAATCAGCTAATCGGTGGCTGGCTTTTTTTGAATAGGAAGAATTTGTTAATGAATTAGATTTTTTTCCGCATCACCCCAACCAACGCAATGATGGATACAATTGTCCAGCAACCTTCCAATATCACAAAAGGTAGGTAATGAATCAACAGAGAAGCTAAACAAGCGATGCCTGCCCCGAAAATGTTCATCAGAATGTAGGCGTAAGAATCTTTGTGAAGTTTGTTGGAGAGGTTGAGAAAAAATGCAATCAGTAAAATGGTTACTCCGATAAATCCTATCCAGTCGTTTATATTCATTTTGTTTGAGTTTTAAAATTGTATGGTCAGTTCGAGTGTTTCTGGAGCAACAGCGAAAGAAATATATCGAGAACACTTTGTAATTACTTCTCGATATACTTCTCTTCCTTCGTCAGAGAATCACTCGAAGTGACAAGTGAACCAGTCCTTCAAAATAAAATCCCTGTCCGTTATCAAACAGAGCAGGGATTTATTTAAGGTATAAACTAAAATTATTTATCTAAATCTTCAAAATTCACATCCGAAAAACTAGAATCTGTTTTTGGTGTTTCATTTGGAACGTATTCAGGGCGTGGTTCAATTGCAGGAGAAATAGATTTAATGTGAGCAACTGCTTCGTTTAAACCTTCTGCAAATTTTTCAAAATCTTCTTTGTATAAAAACAATTTATGTTTTTCATAAAAGAATTTACCATCATCACCAAAGCGTTTTTTGCTTTCTGTAATTGTCAAATAGTAATCATTTCCTTTGGTGCTTTTTACATCAAAAAAATAAGTTCTTTTACCTGCTCTAACAGATTTCGAGAAAATTTCTTCTCTGTCCATTCCGTTTTTGTCAAATCCTTCTTCCATCGTTGTTAATGTTGTTGTTTTAACGTGTTTAATAATTACATTCTGACAAATGTTTACAAAAAAACTTGCTAAAACAAGGCTTGTTAATAACTTTTGAAAGCTTGTTAGTAATGAGGATTTGATAGTGGTAAAGGGAATACGAGCAAATTAGGCTGTTTTTTCTTCTTCTAGCAACTGCATCTTGTGCAATTCAAAGTAAGCACCTTGTTTTTCAATTAGTTGTTGGTGTGAGCCCGATTCAACCACTTCTCCTTTGTCGATTACTAGAATGTTGTCGGCATTTTTTACTGTGGAAATACGATGACTGATAATCAAGCAGGTTTTGCCAGTCATCACTTTTCGAAGGTTACCCAAAATTTCTTCCTCTGTTTCTGTGTCCACCGCAGAAAGACAATCGTCAAAAATCATAATTCGTGGTTGTTTGATAATCGCTCTGGCAATGGAAATACGCTGTTTTTGTCCCCCTGACAAGGTGATTCCCCTTTCGCCTACTACTGTCTCAAACTGGTCTTTAAAACTCATGATGTTTTCATAGATGGCGGCATCTTTTGCAGCTTGAACAATGGCTTCTTCCAGTTGCACATCTTCATCAATACTGAAGGCAATGTTATGCGTAATCGTATCAGAAAATAAGATCACCTCTTGCGGTGCATACCCTATTTGGCTTCGGAGTGAAGATGTTGGGATGACTTTAATATTTTGTTGGTCGATCAATAATTCTCCCGAACTCACATCGTACAAGCGGCAAATTAAATTCGCAATTGTGGATTTGCCGGATCCGGTTCGTCCAATAATGGCTAAGGTTTTGCCTTTTGGTATGGTAAAAGAAACATTCTTTAAGGCGGTTATTCCGGAATCCGGGTAAATGAAGCTCACATTTTTGAACTCAATATCCCCTTCAATTGGTGCGGTTTCGGTAGTTTGACTGACAATTTCAGGAGCAGTATGTAGAAATGCATTGATTCGGGTTTGAGATGCGGCAGCTCGCTGTATTAAAGAGGTTACCCAGCCTAAGGACGCAATGGGCCAAGTTAAACGGTTCACATATACAATGAATTCGGCAATATTACCATAGGTTATTTTTCCACCAATGGCTTGCATTCCACCAATGTAAATGGTGAAAAGCGTACTTAAGCCAATCAATAAAATCATGAATGGTTGGAAAAGTGATTCGACTTTGATTAACCCCATCGTTAAGTTTTTGTACGAATTACTTTGTACTTCAAAATCGGTTAACGATTGATGCTCTCTGCCATAGGCTTTTAATACTCGAATTCCGGAGAACGCTTCCTGAGTATGTGTGGTGATGTCGGAGAGTTGCTCTTGAACCTTGGTGCTTTTTTTATTGATGGTATTGCTAACGTAATAGATAGAAATAGCAAGAAAAGGTAATGGAATCAATACAAACAAGGTTAGTTTTACATCCACATGAATCATTTCGGTAATGGTAAAGAAAAATAAAAAGGAGGTGTTGAGAATATACATGATGGCAGGACCAATATACATCCGCACCCTTCCTACATCTTCGCTGATGCGGTTCATCATATCGCCAGTATTGTTGCGTTTGTAAAAGGCGGTATCCAGCTTTTGATAATGTGCATACATCTCGTTTTTGAGGTCGTATTCAATTAACCGCGACATGACAATGATGGTTTGGCGCATTAAAAACAGGAAAAATCCACTCAAAAGGGCATATCCTAGGGTGTATAATCCGTAAACAAGCAGTAGGTGGTAGCTTTCGTCTTCTGGAATCCCTTCCGCCTTGGCCGTTTTTAAATAGTCGATGGTGAGACGAATGTAGGGAACAGCTGTTACTGCGAAATAGTTGGAGACACCCACAAATATTACTCCCAAAAGCAATCGAAACCGATACTTGTAGAGGTATTTATTGATATGTTTGAGAGATCCCACGTTTATTACTGTTTTTGTATTGGTCTGCTAAAATTACGCTTCTGTCTGTTTATTTTTGTCCACTCGGAAAATAAATATAATTTTGCGGTCAAATAAAATACAGGCGGTATTTTTAGCGGTTCAAAAGTACTTAAAAAAATAACCACCATTCTACTAATTCATTAACAAAAAAGAGACATGGAAGTTCTGGATATAAAAAAATCTCCTCTGGCAGAAAATCCTGTGATCGCTCAAATGACTTTGAACAATCACGAGCAAGTGGTTTTTTGCAACGATAACGATACTGGATTAAAAGCAATTATAGCAATTCACAATACGATTTTAGGTCCGAGTTTAGGTGGTACACGCATGTGGATGTACAACAATGAAATGGAAGCATTGACAGATGTATTGCGTCTATCAAGAGGGATGACTTATAAATCATCGGTTGCAGGTTTGAATTTAGGTGGTGGAAAAGCAGTGATTATTGGGGATTCAAAAACACAGAAAAATGAAGCGTTGATGCGCAGATTCGGTAAGTTTGTAAACAGTTTATCCGGAAAGTATATCACTGCTGAAGATGTTGGAGTGAGCACAAAAGATATGGAGTACATTAAAATGGAAACTGATTTTGTAAGTGGATTGCCTGTAAATATGGGTGGTAGTGGAGATCCTTCTCCGGTTACTGCGTATGGTGTTTACCTTTCAATGAAAGCATCTGCAAAAGAGAAATGGGGAAATGATAGCTTGGCGGGCAAAAAAGTGGTGGTTCAAGGAATCGGTCACGTAGGCGAAAACTTGGTGAAACACTTGGTAAAAGAAGGAGCAAAAGTTTCCATTTTTGATATCAATGAAGAGCGTTTAAAAGCAATCGCAAAAGAAACAGGTGCAGAGGTGATTGCCGATGGAAATAAATTATACGATATGGATATGGACATTTATGCGCCATGTGCTTTAGGTGCTACCGTTAATACGGATACCTTAAATCGTTTGAAGTGTTCCATTATCTGTGGTGCTGCTAACAATCAATTGGCAGACGAAAATGTCCATGGGAAAATGGTGATAGAGAAAAACATCATTTATGCTCCTGATTTTGTTGTGAACGCAGGCGGTATCATCAATGTGTTTTATGAGTTAGAAGGATATAACCGTGAGCGCGCAATGGCACATGCTGAAAAAATTTATGATACTACTTTGAATATTTTTAAATTATCCAAAGAACAAAACATTCCAACCTATATGGCTGCAAATCGCCTTGCTGAAAAACGATTGGAAGATATTGGTAAAATTAAAGTGAAGTTTTAATAACAGAATTCGTAATTCGTATATGTTTTCTTAACCTGCCAGCGTTAGGCAGGTTCGATGGAGTAAATTAGTCATTCGTACATAGTTATTTGATATGTTAAACAGAAGGTATTTAAGAATAAAGGTGATGCAAGCGTTGTACGGATTTTTTCAATCCGACACAAAAGACATTGCAAGAAGTGAGAAGGAATTATTTGCCGGAATAGATAAAATCTATGACCTGTTTATTTATCAGCTTGCGTTTCTAATTGAATTAAGACACGTGGCTACCGTGTTGATGGAAGAGGCGAAAGTAAAACGACTTCCTACCGAACACGATTTGAATCCCAATTTAAAATTTATTGAGAATAAGTTTATTAACCAGTTAGCGGAAAATATTCATGTACAGCGTGAAATTAATAACCGAAGAATTAATTGGAACAATGAATTTGAATTGGTAAAAAAGATTTTCAATAATATCAAAGCATCTCCTGAGTTTGAAAAATTCATGAATGTTTCGGATGATTCGTTTAATACCCACCGCGATTTTGTATTAGAGATGTTTAAAGAATCCATTGCTGATTTCGAATTGTTGAATCATTTGTATGAAGAGAAAAACTTGCATTGGGGAGATGATATTTACATTGTAAATCCAATGGTGGTGAAGTTGATTGAGTCTTCAAAAGAAGATGCTGCTCCGGATGCTCCAATTATGTCGTTATACAAAGACAAAGAAGAGGACATGCTGTTTGTGAAAGATTTATTTCGTGAAACCGTAATGCGCAACGATGAGATTGAAAAAATGATTGGCGATAAAACAAAAAACTGGGAAGTGGAGCGCATTGCCATGATGGATGTTTTGTTGATGAAAATGGCTGTTGCCGAAATTTTGCATTTCTCCAGTATTCCCGTAAAGGTTACTTTAAACGAGTTTATTGAAATTTCAAAAATGTATAGTACTCCGAAAAGTAAAATTTTCATCAATGGAATTTTAGATAAAATTGTAGCCGATTTTAAAGCAGGGGATAAGCTCAATAAAATGGGTAGAGGATTGATGGAGTAAGGGTGTTGAAAAGAAAAAATGTTATAGCAATAAATACAATGAAGACAAACTTAATTTTAGCGTTCGCAGTTTCATTGCTGGCAGTTGGATGCGGACAAGATAAATCTTCTGAAGACAGAACGATTTCTTCTGATGTGATTAATGTGCCAGCAACGGCTTCAGGAAAAGCTGTTCCAGGCTCAACTCCCGTGATGTCATTTGAAGATGAGGTGCACGATTTTGGCAAAATTACACAAGGAGAAACCGTTTCGTATGCATTTATGTTCCAAAATACCGGTGGCTCCGATTTAGTAATCTCTTCCGCTCAAGGAAGCTGTGGCTGTACCATTCCAAACTATCCGAAAGAAGCAATTAAGCCAGGACAAACAGCAAAAATTGATGTAAAATTTGAAAGTAGTGGAAAATCAGGGTTGGTAAAAAAAACAGTTACCTTGGTTACCAATTGTACACCCAGTACGAAAGTGTTGACGATTAGTGCAACAGTTGATGTGCCGGAAGAGGAATAGTTTAAGTGACTAGGTAACAACGTGACTAGGTGACTAAGTGACTAGGTAACTAAGTGAAAAGAAAACAATGAAAATTATATAATTAAGTAATCAATTAAAAAAAACAAGCAATTATGGGTCAAATAGGTCAGTTTCTTCCGTTAGTATTAATTATCGTAGTATTTTATTTTTTCATGATTCGCCCTCAGTTGAAAAAAACAAAAGAACAAAAGAAATTTCGCGAGAACATTAAAATTGGTGATAAAATTGTAACGATTGGTGGTATTCATGGTAAAATTGCAGATATCCAAGAAGCAACTTTTATGATTACTGTAGAAGGTGGTGTGAAATTAAAAATTGAAAAGAGTGCAATCTCAATGGATGCTTCCACTTTGTTGGGAGCAGAGCAAAAATAAGATTTAATAGCTTACTTCATGGGCGTTGAGTGATTTGGATTGCTCAACGCTTTTTTTGTAATTTTATGCGAACACATAACTTTAATTTGCAAGCGACCAATTGAAATCAATATTTAATAAAACTACTAAAACAAATCTAAAGGATGCTGCACGTTCAAACAGACGAGCGGTCACTTTTATTTTCTGCCTATTGGTTTCAATTTTTATTTGGTTGTTGATGTCGTTATCAAAGGAATATTCCATTTCTCTTAGCTTTCCTGTTAAATATATTAATCTACCGAAAGATAAATTGATTGTGAATCAATTGCCGGAAATGATTGATGTTGAAATTCGCTCAACTGGTTTTAATTTGTTAATCTACAAACTAAAGCAACAGAAGGAAACCGTTGTTTTAGATATCAAAGACGCAAAAGCGACTTCGATAAAAAACAATTTTTATATCAATTGTAATGATCGATTGGACAAAGTAACAAGCCAATTTAATAGCGCAATCAAAGTGGTTCATATTGTACCGGATACTGTTTTTATAAATTACAATAAAAAGATTACGAAAAGAGTTCCGGTAAAAGCATCCATCATCCTCGATTTTGAAGAACAATACCATCAAACAGATAGTGTTTTGTTGGAACCGAGCTTTGTTGAAATTTCAGGGTCATCGAATGTGTTAGGAGCAATAAATTTTGTTCAAACCATTCCGGTATCAGTCCACAAAGTAAATAAATCGATGGTCTTGGATTTGAAACTTTTTAAAGATTCTTCGATGAAAAAGATTGAATTTTCTCAAAACACTGTAAAAGCGAAAATCAATGTAACCAAGTTTACGGAATCGGTGTTGGAGCTGCCGGTTGAGGTTGTGAATTTACCCGCTGGATTAAATATGAAAACCTTTCCGGATAAGATTACAATAAAGTACCAAGTTGCATTTGATGAGTATGGGAAAGTGAATGCAAGTGATTTTAGAGTTGCGGTAGATTATACCAAGATAGAGCCCGGAAACAATAAGCTAAAAGTGTTTTTAGTAAAATCACCTGCCAATGTTCGCTCTGTGCGATTGAGTAACGAAAAAGTTGAATACATAATCCGAAAATAAACATGCTGAAACTTGGCATTACTGGTGGAATAGGAAGTGGCAAAACAACTGTTTGCAAGTTGTTTGAATTGCTGGGCATTCCCGTTTATTATTCGGATGAAGAATCAAAAAAGCTCCTTGCTGAAAATATGGCTGTAAAGGAACAAGTCGTAGCGCTTTTTGGTAACTCTATACTGGATGAAGAAAAAAACATCGATCGAAAAAAGCCCCCTATATCTTAAAAGAAGCCGCTATCTTGTTTGAAAGCGGAGCGTATAAACAAGTTGATAAAGTGATAACGGTTGTGGCACCGTTGGACTTGAAAATTCAGCGGACCATTAAACGTGATGGAGCCACAAAAGAAGCAATTTTAAGTCGAATGCAACTTCAACTAAATGATGAAGAAAAGGTAAAACGGTCGGATTTTGTGATTCAAAATGATGAGCAAACTCTTTTGATACCGCAGGTTTTGGACGTTCATAAAGCGCTTATCAATAAATAATTTTGCCCATCTCCGAATTCTTTACTATTTTCGATTGATAATTTAAAAAACAACTATGGAAAATCAAGCTACACCCAACCAAGAAAGCGTAAATCAACAATTTAGTCAACAATTCGGACAACAACAATTACCGAACTCAACAGCAGTTTTGGTTTTAGGAATCATTTCTATTGTTGGTTGTTTTTGTTATGGTATCATTGGATTAATTCTAGGTATCATTGCACTCGTTTTATCTGGTAAAGCAAAGAAATTATACGAAACGAATCCGGGAATGTATACCGAAGCGTCTTTTAAAAATATGAAGGCCGGTAGAGTTTGTGCCATCATTGGATTGTGCTTATCTGCATGTTATTTAATTTTCTTCATTGTTTACATTGCGATCATCGGTAGCGTTATCTCCGGATTGCCTTGGGAAACATTTAGATAATTCTTCAATCTCTCATAAAAAGTCTTCCGAAATTTCGGGAGACTTTTTTATTTTAAAAAGATGCAATCCATTATTCATTGGCTCGAAAATCATTTTATGACTTGCCCCTACAAGGCAATTGCCGGTGTGGATTGCCCCGGTTGTGGGATGCAACGTTCTGTTATTGAATTGTTGAAAGGTAATTTTGTGGAGAGTTTTCAATTGTATCCTGCTCTTTTACCAACTATCTTTACATTGTTGTTTACGATGCTCCATTTAATTTTTAAATTTAAAAATGGGGCTACAATAATTAAATACTCATTTATTTCAACTGTTGCGATTGTATTGATTAGCTATTTTATAAAAATGGTATTATAGCTGCTTGAATCGGAAATATATCGTCCCTACGGGACTTAAACGTTGTTTGGTGGTGTAGTTTATCGATATTTTGTCCCTCTGGGACATTTAGAAAAAACAGGTTAAGTACAGAATTGTTGAAAAATGATAATCCCGTAGGGATTGAGTCCAGGTAACATTAATAAAAATAGTTTGTGTACAGAATTGTTGAAAAATGATAATCCCGTAGGGATTGAATCCAGGTAGCACCAAAATTGTTAACCATGCAAAAGTCCCGTAGGGACGACATCGTATGAAATATTATATAAAATACATTTTTCTTCTGTTTTTTTGTGAGTCTTTTGCTCAAGATGTGACTCCCTACAAAGTTTATTTAGTAGGTGATGCCGGTGAAGACACCATTCCTGGTAAGGCATTGTTACTATTAAAAGAAGAGCTATTGGCTCATCCGAACAGTGCTGTTGTATTTTTAGGTGATAATGTTTATCCAAACGGATTAAAAAAGAATAGCAAAGAATCTGTATTGCATTTGGAAGCTCAATTGCAAATTTTAAAAGAGTATAAAGGAAAAGTTTATTTTATTCCCGGTAACCACGATTGGGAAGCTCAAAAACGAAATGGCTTGCAAATTTTGAAAGACCAAGAGTTCTATGTTGAGGATTATTTAAAGAAAAATTCTTCTGTTGCCAATAAAAGTCAAACAACATTTCTACCTCAGGATGGTTTGCCCGGTCCGGAAACAGTTATGCTGAGTGATCAATTGCGGTTAATTATTATTGATACACAATGGTTCTTGCATTTTTATAAAAAGAATTCGATTGGTTCAAAAAAGGAAACAAAAAAGATTTTTTATCAACGTTTGGATAGTTTGTTGGCTTACGCATCCATGAAGAATGAACATGTTATCATTGCAGCGCATCATCCGTTGTATTCAAACGGACAGCATGCAAAAGCAAAACAACCTTTTCGTTTTTTAATCAATTGTACGCCTTTTCAGCTGTTTGGCTTGTTAGGAATCAACCGCTTGTATTCTCAGGACATGGCGCAACCTCGTTACCGGAAGATGCGAAAAAACATGTTTCAATATTTAAATAAACACAAGAACATTGTGTATGCGAGTGGACACGAGCACAATTTACAATGCTTTAAGGAAAATGGGAATCGCTATGTTATCAGTGGATCAGGAAGTAAACGTTCACATTTGATGAAACGAAAAAAGTTTAATTCTGTTTTTCAAGACGATCAAACAACCGGGTTTATAAAGTTGGAATATGTTGATGGGAAATACGTTTCCACGACCATTTATCGTGTAGGGGAGAACCCATTGATTTTAGAAGGGTATTAGTGGGAAATGTAAAATGTAAAATGTAAAATTTCTAGTTTATTTCATCTCCCGTCTTCCGTCTTCCATCTTCCATCTTCCATCTACCATCTCCCATCTTCCATCAATTTATTTCCTCCCATCATTACAATACTGCTCCAGCAAGTCTGCCGCTTTTTCGTTGTTTAACGAATCCGCTTTTTCCAAATCTTTACAAGCTCCTTTTTTATCATGGTTCGAATATTTTACCAAAGCGCGATTGATATACGCAGAAGAATAGTCGAATTTTAGTTTAATCGCCATGTCCAAATCCTCTAGCGCTCCTGTATAATTTTTCATCGCACCTTTTGCGGTGCCTCTGTTCATGAGTGCAATCACATTCTTGGGATCAATTTTTAGTGCATCATCCAAATCACGTACGGCACCGGAATAATTTGCTAAGTTAATTCGGGCAGTTGCTCTTGTTATTAAGGCATCAACATTGTTTGGTTCCATATCAATGTATCTGGACAAATCTTTTTCAGCACTTTTATAGGCACCACCGTAGTAGTTGGTTTTACCTCTTAACAAATAGGCTTCCATGTTATCCGGATCCAATTCGATGTATTTGTTGAAGTCATTTAATGCCAATACATAGTCTTTTACACGCTCCAAATATATTTTTCCTCTTCTAAGGTAAGCTTCTTTATAATTGGGCTTTGACTCAATCGCATGGGTTAAATCCTCTAATGCATTTTGTGGATTTTTACCTTTGTATTTTATCATCGCACGATAATAATAAGCTTGGTAATCGTCATAGTTTTTATCAATCGCTTTGTTAAAATCCTTTATTGCTATGGAGTCAACTCCTAAACCCATTTGAGCCACACCGCGTTCACGAAAAAAATCTCCCCGTTCTGGATCGGCTAAGAGTGCTTTGTCGAAATTGAGAATGGCTGCTTTGTATTCCTTTGTTTTTGTTTGTGCTAAAGCCAGTCGATAATTTGCTTCGGCAGAGGTTGGACTCAGCTTAACCGCTTTTTTATAATCTTTAATCGCCTCGGAGTAAAATTTGTTGGCCACTTTCGGATTATTTTTTTTAAAATTAGCTTCTGCGGAGTCGCATTTGAAATTACCAGCTTTGATGAGTAATCCAGTCGCATCATTTGTATCAACAGTGGCTTTCACTTCTTCTTGTGCAGAAGCGGTGGCTGAGAAGCCGATAAAAAGAAATATGAAAAGTAGTTGATTTATGCTTAGGTGGCTAGTTGAAACACAATGGGAACGCAGATTTTTTATGATTTTCATGATAAAAAATGATTTTTTTAGTAGTGTTTTTTATGATTTTTTTATGAATTATAAGCTTCGCTTATTATTTTATTTATTTATTGCCTATCGCCTTTCAGCTATCCAACATTGTGTTCTTTAAAGATTTTGTTTAACCATTTTAACATTAAGAACAACAATAATGCCGCAGCGCCTAATAAACAAAAGTTAACAATAAAGAAATTGGCTTTGTTTTCATAACCATCCCATAAACTGCTCAATACCCCGGATAATTTATTTCCGATGGAGGTCGACAAAAACCATCCACCCATCATTAAAGCGGTGAGGCGAGGCGGACTTAATTTTGAAACAAGTGATAATCCCATTGGACTTAAAAATAATTCACCGATGGTAATTACTCCATAGGAAGAAATAAACCACCAAGCGGAAGATTTAATTTCTCCATTTTCACTGGCGATAACTCCGGCATACATCACTAAGGTTGAAAGAGCAGATATTACTAATCCGTAAGCGATTTTTGCTGGTGTGCTCGGTTCTTTCCCATTTCTTCGCAGAAAAGCAAAAAAGGCCAAAACCAATGGTGTTAATGCAATTACCCAAAATGGGTTAACGGATTGAAATAAATTCGTGTTAAATAATTTTACTTCCGCACCTTCTGCAGGAAGGTTTTCCGGTTTCATATTTTTGAAATAGGGTGGATAAGCGATTTCGGTTTTGGATTTATCCGCCACACGAAATTGATTGTCCATCACCACGCGTTCTGCCTTTTCGTATTTAACTGTTGCAACAAGTTCAAGTGCTCCCAATGCAGGAACCATAGAAGCTGGAATTTCTCTGTCGGTGTATCGATCAGCCCAGGTATTGAGTGTTGATCCGTTTTGTTTGAACACTGCCCAAAAAGCAATTACAACCGCAAAAATTGCTAACATCGCAGCAATTGGTCGTTTTTCATATGCCGGGGATTTGTACCACAATCGTCCGTAAAAAAATACAATTGGAATACAACCTAATAGAAAGGCATCGGTGGTATCGGAACCAACAAAGTTTCCGCCAGGATTGGTGGGCGATGTTATTCCATTTAAAAAATAGCCAATGAATCCAAACACAATGGATGGTAAAAGGATAACCCCGAAAATTCTACCCAATGGCATATCTCCTTTTTGCACCGGTTTAATTACATCCACATGCTTGTAATGTTTTGTACCGATCCAAAAAATAATAATCCCAATAAACATTCCTACACCGGCAGCAATAAATGCAGCACCCCAGCCAAGCATATTGTATAATGCTGCACCAAAAAAATTACAAACAAAGGCACCAATATTGATTCCCATGTAAAAGATGCTATAGCCGGCATCTTTTTTTGCTTTGTATTTAGGTTCATTGTATAGATTTCCTAAAAGCGTAGAGATGTTAGGTTTGAAAAAACCATTTCCTAAAATGACCAATAGCATGGAAATGTAGAGCATTGGTAAATTGTGAATGGACATCAAACAATATCCTGCACCCATCATGAGTCCGCCAATGGTAATGGATTTACGATAACCAAGAACTCTATCAGCCAACAAGCCACCTACAAAAGGAGTTAAAAACACAAAGGCGATGAATGTTCCATATAAATCAGAGGCTTCCGCTTCTGTCATGCTGAAACCATCTACCGTATCTTTTAAATAAAGTGTAAAAATTCCGATCATTAAATAATAACCGAATCGTTCCCACATTTCTGCAAAAAATAAAAATGGTAATCCTTTTGGGTGAATTCTTTCCGCCATAACAATGATTTTAGTTCTTTTTCAAATATAAGGAAAAAAATGAGAAATTTTCTGTCAGTTCGAGTGTTTCTGGAGCGGCAGCGAAAGAAATGTATCGAGAACCAGTTGAGCTCTTTTAGCGCGTCTCCTGATTGCTTCGTTCCTCGCAATGACGCCTTGTAATGATGTTTTTGCGAGATTTCACTTCTTCGAATTCTGATACCACGCCATTGCAAAGCGAATTTCAGAATAGGAGTAGTCATCACCTAATGATTGTTTGATGGGACCAAACAACGTTGTATCTAAGGTTTTGGAAACCGTGATGATGTTTTTCATTTTTTCTTCTTCCACAAATAATTTCACATCAATGAGTCCGAGTCCCGCATAATGTGCCAAATGTCCTTCGATGGTCATGGGAACCATTTTGCGTTCTGCAGCAATTTCATCAATCGTCTTCCCTGATTTATATAAATCAAAGGAAACTTTCTTTGTATCTACTTTTTCTTTTTTCTCGGTGTCCTTCTTTTTTCGTTCTTTCTTATTGCCTTTTATCGGACCAATAGCACTTAACTCGGCAATGCGTTCTTTGTTTTCTTCGGCAGTATTGATTTTATCTTTTGAAAATTCAGAATTCTCAGTGGCTGTTTTTACCATTGCATCTGCCTTATTGATCAGTTGGACTTGTTTGAAAAACATAGCATCCAGCTCAGCAAGCTCTTCCAAATAGGTTTTTACTTTCTTCTCATCTTTTAATACTTCTATTTGCTTGAGGACTGTTTTTGAGAATTGTTTTAAAATCGGACTGAAATGATTTTTAGCCGCTTCAACTCGTGTTTGGAGTTGCGCTTTATAATCAGGTTGTTTGGAATGAAAAATCTGTTTGAGTTGATTCAGAAATTTATCGGAGACGGATTTGGCTACATCCACTTCTTTTTTTAGTTCAAATGCCCAATTGAAATGTTTTTGCTTCGCAGATTTTTGTTCGTCTTTTTGATAGCTTTCAATATGCGTGGTTAAGGCATGATTTAAAGTCGCAAAATTAAAACACTGTACAATGTAATTTTGAAAAAACAAAAACGATTCGGATTCAAATAAATTCGTTAATGTTTCATCGCTTTCTTTTGAATTGGAATAAGCAGTGATGTTGGCATCAATGTTTAAGCTATTGGTGTTGATGGGTGATGATAGCACAAGCCCATTTAAACTAGTTAATCGCGAAAGCGCAACATAAACTTGTCCCGGTGCAAATGCTTGACCAATATCAATAATGGCTTTTGAAAAGGTAAGTCCTTGGCTTTTGTGCACGGTGATTGCCCAGGCTAATTTAATTGGGTAATGCGTGAAGGTGCCGTTAATTTTCTCTTCAATTTCATTGGTCGCTTCGTTGATGGCATATTTGATATTTTGCCATTCGTATTTTTCGATGTTCACCGGTTTGCTGTTGTCGCTGAAACTCACCTCAATATGCTTTTCGCTGATGTTTGAAATGATGCCGATTTTCCCATTAAAAAAACGTTGGGCTCCGGTTGGGTCATTTTTAATAAACATAATCTGAGCTCCTTTTTTTAATTCCATGTTTTCTTCAACAGGGTAGGAGTATTCATTGAAATCACCTGTAATCTCTGCTTTGAAAAAATAGGATTTGCCTCCCAGTTTTTGTAAGGATTCGCGATTCAAGCTATCTGCTTTGTTGTTATGGGTGGTCAGGTGAATGTAGTTGTCGGTTACGCTCGGACTGAAATTCGGTTTGTAGTAGGAGTTGAGTGTTTCAATATCACTTGTGGTAACTTGATTGCTTCTTAAATTATTGAGGATAGAAATAAATGTATTGTCAGCCTGACGATATATTTTATCCAATTCGATGTATAAGGGTTTGTTTTCTTGTAACACTTTTGCATCAAAGAAAAACGCGCTTTTATAGTGTGACTTTAAGTATCTCCATTCGTCTTCTTTTACTACCGGAGGTAATTGTAATAAATCACCGATGAATAAAACTTGAACACCACCGAATGGTAATTGATTTTTTCTTCTTACACTTTTGAGAACGGTATCAATAGCATCAAGTAAATCGGAGCGCAGCATACTTACTTCATCAATAATCAGTAGTTCTAATTCTTGAAGTAGTTTTCGTTTGCTGGCATTGAGTTGAAATCCTTTGAATAGGGTGTTGGGGGTATTTATTTTTATATGTTCATTAAATTCGATGGTGGTATCGCGAACCGGAACAAATGCCCCAAAAGGCAATTGGAAAAGAGAGTGGATGGTTACGCCACCAGCATTGATTGCGGCAATCCCTGTTGGTGCAACAATCACTGCGTTTTTATAGGTGTGTTTGATGATGTGTTTTAAAAAGGTGGTTTTCCCGGTGCCGGCTTTCCCGGTTAAAAAAACATTCTTATTGGTGTTGTTGATGAATTTGGAGGCAATGGCTGCAACTGAATTTTCCGCACGAATCTCTGTCATAAAGGTTATATAAATTATCCTTCGAAATTAGTGCTAAAAATTATACAAGGCAAATTATTGATAAAGCAATTTATTCTCATAAAAATCGTTCTTGCCATTTATGTATTCTTTTATGCTAAGTTTTAACAAATACGAATCAGTTAATCACTATTTTTCCTGTTGATACATTGGTGTCATTTTTAATTTTCAATGCATTAGATAAGTTAAAGCTAGTGATTTTTATTTAGCTTTGTTACATGACATTCCTCTCTCATTTATCCTCTGTATTATCCGTTTCAAAGTCGCTTGAAAAGGAATTGAGTCAGCTCACCAAGCAGATTCATGTTTCAAAAAACAATACCATTGTTGAAATTGATAGCCGTTGCAATGATTTATATTTTGTGGAAAAAGGGTTGTTACGTGGATTTTATTTGGATGATGGGAAAGAAATTACGAATTGGTTTGCACAGGAAGGCGAATTTGCAACCTGTTTTTATGCTTTTGTTTCCAAACAACCTTCATTTGAAACAATTGAAGCTTTGGAAGATTCCGTATTAACACAAGTTTCCTTTTCTGCGTTACAACAGTTGTATATTCAATTTCCGGAAACAGAACGATTGGGTAGAATCATTACAGAAAATTACTATATCAAATTAGAAGAGCGTTTGTTGAGTCTTCAATTTAAAACCGCCAAAGAGCGTTATCAAAATTTTCTCTTATCAAAACCTTCCTTATTACAAAGAACATCCTTAGGACAAATTGCTTCCTATCTCGGAATCACACAAGAAACATTGAGTCGGATTAGAGCAGAAGTATAGTGATGCACGTTTTTCTTCAAAATTGAGGCTGTTCTTATTTATCTAAAAATTGTATTTCGGAGCAGCGGGGAGACGTCCACGAAAAGTGCGAACCCAAAGTTTTGTGGCCTCCAAGCGAGGAGATTTGAGTGTAAAACAAAAGCTTTAGGTTGGTTTTCGTGGTCGCTTTTTCTTTGTTTCTTTCTTTTGGAGAATCAAAAGAAAGAAAGAAGCTATTTTACAGTGAACGGATTTTGTCTGAAAAGAATGATATTTAATCGTTCTACTCAAAATGTGTATGATTCCATCCTCGCTTTTTGACAATTATCAAAAATCCCCTCCAATCCCTTCTCTAATTTTGTCCCATCATCAAAACCTATAACTATGAAAAAACCATCAAATGCCTTTATTGCAGCCTCATGGCTTGCATTAATTACCGGAGCAGTCGGTTACAACATCGGATTGTGGAACGCCCAAATGCAATTAAACGAAAAAGGGTATTACTTCACGGTACTCATGTTCGGATTATTCGCTGCTGTTTCGTTACAAAAAGCCGTTCGTGATCAGCTGGAAAACATCCCCGTTACCGGAATCTATTATGGAATCAGTTGGTTCTCAACGTTGCTCGCCATCTTACTGTTGGTTATCGGCTTGTGGAATGCCTCCTTGTTGTTGAGTGAAAAGGGATTTTATGGAATGTCGTTCATTTTGGCAATGTTTGGAGCCGTAGCTGTTCAAAAGAATATCCGAGATGCACGGTCGGAGGAAGCGATTGATGAAAAAAAATCGGATCATTTTGAACATAATGCTTAATGCTTTGTTAGTATAGTAGTTTACCTGTTTTTTGTTAGTTTGTGAAGTCCCGAATAAAGCCATTTGCTTTATTTGGGATTTTCTTTTTGCTTTATTCCCTGTAAAAAGAGAATGGGTGCAATGGCGGCTAAAAAATGCTTCACAGTATGACCGCTGATGACTTGTAGGGAACTAAAAAGTTGTTTATCGTAGGTCTCACATACCTTTGCAAGCACATACACCAGCAACATGAACCATATCTGTTTCGAAGGATAATGTGGGGCTTTAAAAATCACGAGGATAATCGGTATCAAAAGCATCGGTAAAAATTGAACCGCCATATACATTCGTAAATCACCACAACCCATTGTTTCGGTATACTGCCAATAGATTACAGACCCCACTCCGATAAAGAGCAATGCAAACAATAGTATCCGTGAATATTGAACCGTGATGTATTCGGCAATGATGATTGCGAAAAACGACATAAACGAAATGGTCATAGGTAATCGGTCCCAAACCAATGTATTGTTGTTCGGATTAAAATGATAATAACCGGAGCCGATGCCCGTTAAAAATATTCCTAAGAAAAAAAGAAAGTAATGCATCCGAAGATTTGCACGGATTCTTGTTTTCGATTTTAGTAAACTTATAATCATACCTGCTGCACCAATTCCTAAAAAGGGTATGTTGGAAAGTACATTCCAATAATTGGAAATGGTTGATAAACTTCTACTGTCTGCAAACTGGTGATAGCAGGTATCCTGGCAAACAGGTTGTAATAAAAATAATCCGGTGCATGCTGCTATTGATAATAAAATCAATCCTCCAATTTTTTTTAATTGACTATTTTCCATGTTCTTTTTTTTTCTTCGAAATTAAAGTGTGTGCAGGAGGGAGATTTTGACATTTGTCAAAAAGTGAATGACGTTCCGATATTTTAACAGTATTTTAATACCTTTATCCATACCATGAAAACACGTTTATTACTTCTATCACTTCTTACTGTTTTATTCCATTCTTGTTCTTCCCCTGTGAAAGAAGAAACGAATTCGCCTACTGTTGATTTTTGCTCCAGCATTCATCTTGAAAAACGAATTGGCTTGTCGGTAGTGGATTCACTCATTACCTATAATAAAAATAAAACAGGCGTTTGCGCTTTAGAAGATGGAGGCGGTTCGATGGTGGCGCGCGCTTGGCTTTGTGAAAACGCAGAAAAAACAATTGATGTTCAATATTTTATTTTCTCAACCGATAATGTAGGATTGATAGCCGTTGATTATTTGGTGCGTGCAGCAGATCGGGGTGTGAAAGTAAGAATCCTGATTGATGATATTATGGTAGAAGCCGATGAAGAAAAATTATTGACCTTGGATGCGCATGAAAACATTTCCATCAAAATTTATAATCCTACCATTAATATCGGTAAAAACATTTTTGAAAAGCTAGGGAATCTGGACGCTGATTTTAGAGGCACCAACCAACGCATGCACAACAAAACATTTATTGTGGATGGAAAAGTGGTGATAACCGGTGGTCGAAATATTGCTGATGAATATTTTGATTACGACCACGACTATAACTTTCGCGATAGAGATGTATTGTTAATTGGAGGAACAACCAAAAAGGTGGTGAACTCTTTTGAGGAATTTTGGATTAGTCCGATTAGTCGTGACGTTACCAAAATTGTGGATGCAAATAAATACAAGCTAAAAACGGATGAACGTTTCGAACAATTGCATCAATATACTTGCGATTCGAATAACTTTTGGCCGCAAGTGCGACAAGAGATTAAAAATATTCCAGAAACATTTGAATTGATTCAAAAATCCGGACGATTGCAATGGGTAGACAGTGTTGTGTTTGTGAGCGATGTACCCGGCAAAAATGATGGAACACAAGGTTTGTCCGGTGGTGGTAATAGTACTTCTGCCTTGATAGAATTGGTAAAAAACGCAAAAAAATCCATTGTCATTCAGTCGCCATATTTAATTACAACCGATTTAGGTAAAAATCTTTTTAAAGAAGCAGTTGCAAGAGGAGTGGAAGTAAAGATCATGACCAACAGCATGGCCTCCACCGATAATTTAGAAGCGTTTAGTGGTTATCAGCGTGATCGGATTGCACTGCTCCAAACAGGAGTTCGAATTTTTGAATACAAACCCGATGCAGCCATTCGTAAAAAAATTATGACCGGTGCCTTGCAAAAGAAAATGGACTTTACACCCGTGTTTGGTTTGCATGCAAAATCGATGGTGATTGATGGAGAGATTACCGTTATCGGAACGTTTAACCTCGATCCGCGCTCGGCAAATTTAAATACCGAATGTGTAACGATTATTTATTCCCCTGCGATATCCAAAGGGGTGTTGGTAGGAATGGAGGAGGAGTTGAAACCTGAAAACTGTTGGGAAACCACCGTTCATTTTAATCCGGATAACGAAGCAGGACTGAAGAAAAACTTTAAAACAGGGGCCATGAAAGTGATTCCCAAGGGCATTTTGTAGTGGCACCGTTCTTGATATTTCATTTTCTCAGTAAAAAAACTCATTTTAGCAACCTGAAACATCTATACGTTATGAAAAAAATATACTTAGTACTCCTTTTCATTTTTGCCGTTCAATTTTCAATCGGACAAAATTGTAGCAATCCCATTTCACAAGCCGTTTTTCAAACAGGCTTTAATCAAGTTGCTGTTCTGCCGAGCAACGATGCCAAGTTGGTAAAAGCAATGGGTTTGTTGAACAACTCCTGCTTGATGAGTGAAAACATCAAGTCGATGGCCCAGTTGTTTACCGATGATATGTTTCGTTTAGAATATTGCAAAGCGGCTTATTTGCATGCCTTTGATCGTGCCGGTTATTATCAGGTTTACGATGCATTCAACAAGTTCTCTGTCGCTTTTATGTTGCACGATTATATTTTGGGAGTAAATGGCGGAACAACACCTGTTGTTACAAATCCAGTTGTCACAACTCCTTTGCCTCCGGCAGCAGGTGTTGTTTTCCCTATCTGGGTGTATCCTCCTCATACAAATTATAATGGTAAAAAAGGTTGTGCGGGACCCGTAATTTCTGATGAGCTTTTTAAAACTTCAGCTATGAATGTCAATAGTCAGCCTACAGAAGAATCAAAATATTTAGCGATTCAAAATGTATCAGACCAAAACTGTTTGAGTTTCACCATGATGATGAAATTGGCTTCCTTGCTTCAACAAGAAAGTATGCGTTCAAAAATCATGATGAATACGTTTGCAAAAACCTACGACCAAGAACATTATGAATCCGGAAAAGTAGTGTTTGCAACAGAGGCTGTAAAAAATGAATGGATTGCCTTTGCAAAAAACTATTTAACTCCGCCACCACCGCCTTGCTTGGTTTCAGATGCTGCTTTTAAAGCATTAATCAAAGATTTTGAAGAACAACGTTTTACAGATGATAAAATGAAGTTGTTTAATACGGTGTCGAAAGACAGATGTTTTAATGTGGAGCAAGTGAGAGCCATCTCCAAGCAATTTCCGTTTGATGACGAGAAAATGATCGTAATCAAAAACTCGTATGCAAAATGTACCGACCGACCAAACTATTATAAACTAGTGGATGAAGTCACATTTAGTAGCAATAAAGATAATTTGAGAAATTATATCAGCAGTCACTAATACCTAAAGGAGGTATAAGGTAAAATGGCAAATGTAGGATGTAAAATGGCAAATGTATAATGGCAAATGTATAATGTGAAATCTTCCTCCTGATAGCTATTGGGATTCCATCTTCCATCTTCCATCATCCATTGTCCATCATCCATCTACAGCCTTATTTCTTCATCAGTCGTTTGAGGTGCTTTTCAATATAGTTTTCACTGGTGATCAGTGCTTGCTGAATTCGCTTGGCATAGTGGATAGAATCCAGAATTTCTTTTTGTTTTTCTTCGATGATGTTTTTTTGAGCTTCCAAAAGTTGGTTCACTTTTTTCTTTTCTTTATAATTTCGAAACACCACAATTAAGAAAACTCCCAGGATTAAAAATCCTACAATGAAAACATTGCGAATCATGGCCTGTTTGTTTAGCTCTTCTTCTGCCTTGTAAGCAATTTCCTTTTGTTTGAGCTCAAATATTTTTTGTTCATTTTCAAAACGAATTTCATTATCAAGTTCGGCAAGTTCTGCTTGCTGTCCGGTTTGACTGGCGCTATCTGTAAAGCGGTTTAAGTCCATTGCACATTGGTAGGCTTTTCGCAATTCATTGTTTTTTTCATACACACTGGCCCCCAGTTTATGAATCTTTAATAAGATTTGATAATCGTCTGTTTCTTTTGTTTCTGCAATTAAGAGGTTGAGTTCTTTAGCCGCTTCCGAATAGTTCTGTTGTTTATCTAAAACAGTAGCGATATAATGTTGCACCAACATTTTCCGACTGCGGGATTTTGCGATTTCAAAATGTTTGTAAGCTTTTTTGAAGTTTACAAGTGCACTATCGTAGTTTTCCATTTTTAAGTAAACAGCACCCAGGTAGCGTTCAGATTCCGCATAGTCAAAGATGTTACCACTTTTTAAATATCCTTTTCTGGCATACGATTGTGCAAGTCTTCTATAATAAATCGCGCTTTCGAATTGTTTTAAATCACGGTAGGCATTACCAATCCACCCGGAGTTTTCATATAAGCCACGCATGTCATCCGGACTGTTTTTTAAGCTAGAATAATATGCTACTCTAAAATTTTTGAGCGCCTTTTCCAGTTTTTCATTTCCAAATTCAATGTACCCCAACACAAAAACCGATTTAGCATATTGTTTGGTATTGGTAGTGAGTTTATAAAACTCAACAGCCTTTTCATATTCACGTTCGGCTTTGTCGTATAATCCGTAGGAGCGGAATAAGTCGCCTCGGCAGGTATGTGCCATCCCTTTGAGTTCGATATTTTTTTCGGTTTCAGCTCTGCTAATGAGTTGCTCACAATAGTTCAATCCTTCAATTTGCTTCTGGGCTGCAATATACGTGCTTACCTTTTCGAAGACTAATTGTAAAAAAAGCTTGTTGCGTTTGTGTTTTTCGGCAATAACAATGGCTTCCTCCAATAAAGGCATGATTGTGTCATACGGTGCGTTTCTGGAATAAACCGCCAATAGCCGAATGGCATCTGCACGCACCGTATCTACCTCATGTATATTCAGTGCAATCCTTCTAACAGAGTCAATAGAATTGTTGTTGGCATCGATGGAAACCGAAAAGAAAAGAAGTAACGGAAGTAACCGTAAAGATAGCTTCATCAATTAAGACTAAAAAAATTCAGTATCTATTTTATAGCTCGAAATCACAATCACCGGTAGTTCGTTTACTTTAAAGGTATAATAAAAGATACCATTTTTAGTAAAGGTGGTTACTTCGGTTTTGTAGCGTTTACTTTGAATAGGAGCTGTTTTATTGAACATCGAATTCATTTGATTGTAGATCTCCCCAAAGTTTTTAGCATAATCGTGTTTGTTTCCTTTAATGAACGTGATCTCTGTTATTTTTTTGTCTCCTTTCACACTCGATACAACATCAATTTCAGCATTTCCCAATTCGCGTTCTTTTTCGTTGCAATAAAACGTAGCGCCATCCATCATGGGATTGGTCGATTTTTTAGAAGATTCCTCCACCACATAAAATTTCTTCTTAGTCATGTCTTCCGTAAAAGCCGCTCTGTCGAACGTGGTACATGCCTTAATAAACGTAAAAGGGAGTGTTTGTGCAACAAGTGTGTTGATTGCAATCACTGCAATTAAAGCGAGAAAAAGAGATTTTGTTTTCATAGGTTATAGTTTTAGTTAATCGTAAAAATCTGTTGAATGTTGATCTATCGAATATACCAAAAAAAACAATTCGAAGGTTTTATTTTGTTTTTAAATTCAGTTTATATCTGCATTATAAATCCGGATATAAGCATAAAATCGAATCCTATTAACTGGTTTATTGAAATGCGAACAATTAAAATTGAAAATAATCTGAACGCTCATCAGTGAATGGTCTAATCAGTTTTTATTGGTAGTGTTCTGCTGCCAATTGCAGGAGATAATATGCCATAATCATCCTTCAATTTCAAGAAAAAACTTTGGACGGCTTTTTAACAAAATCGCAATCATTTTATTCTGGTCTTTAAATTCCTTATATTTGAGAAAGGATGAAACTAACTTTTAAATTTATTGTTTTTCTCTTGGTCGTTTTTCCTTTTGGGTTAATTGCCCAAGAATGGAAAGAGGGCGAATGGAAAACTAATCCAGCTGGACTCAAATTTTATATTGTTGATGTTGGAAATGGAATTCGAATGGTAGATGGTGATAGTGTTAGCATCCATTTTACCTGGTACTCTGAAAAGGCAAAACAAATGTTGTTCACTACTTATGATAAAAAGATAGGAGTACAAGAAACAATTGTTGGTAAAAATTACTACGTAAAAGGATTTCAGGAGGCTTTTTCTATGTTAAATGAGAATGGAAAAGGATATTTTTTTATTCCTTCTCATCTTGCATATGGAGAGGAAGGTTTATAAGGAGAAAAAAATTTTTGTTATTATATTGAGGTCGTTAAAATAAAAAAAATTGTTAAGAAATGAGTAAAATCGATTTAAAAATAATGGATGAAACCCTTGGAGGTAAAATCATCGGTGAGATTATTCTGTCATTAGAGTCAGAGATAACAAAAGTGGAAGATATACTTAAGGCTAGAGTTTTTTTTGAAGTAGAAAAGTATAATTCAAAACTTCCGGAATATTTTAATGGATTAGTACAGCCTGAAGAAGCTGAAGTGACACTGAATGGCTATAAGCTTAAAAAGAAAAGAAATATAGATCCTGAAAAACAGTTTTATGTGGCCTGTGATGCTTATTTGAAGAATTCTTTTTTTATTCTTATTGATGATAAGCAGGTTGGAACCTTGGATGAGGAAGTGCTTTTGACAAAGGATACGACAATCAGTTTTGTAAAGCTAACGCCATTAGTAGGAGGATAATATGGGCTTGTTGGATTTTTTTAAAGGTAAGTCAAGCGAAGACCTCGCATCGAAATATGAGCGTCTGGTCACTGAAGCTGCAAAAGAAGCTGGGACAAATTGGTGGTCGGTAAAACCGTCACAGCTTAAAACATACAATGAAAAAATTTTTATTCTGAGTGATCAGGAAAAGGTGGAGTTCATCAGTGAAACTATTAAGAGATGTGATAACTATCACAAGGGCAGGAAAACCTATTCGACAAATGACATCGAATACATGAAGGACAGGGTGGGAGAAACACTCATTAAACACGTTTTAAAAACCCGTCTTGAACTAACAGACAAGCATATTGCAGAATTGTGTACTATCTTCACAACAGGCAGAACCTTCACGCATGGAGTGACTCGGCTTGTATGGCCGGTTGGCTTGTTGGTTAATCAGATAGAAAAACAGATCAAGCAGCGAGGACTCTCTCCGGATTTGCGCACATCATTATCGACTATAAAAAAAGCTATTTCTGTACTCGATTACTTCTACGATGAAAAAGATAAGCTCAAACTTCAGGAAAAGATTGATGCGATTATTTTCAAAGAAGATAATACATCAGAAGAAGTAAAGCCTTCCTATTTTCAAACTGAAGACGAGTTTGGGATTTTTGCCAACAAAACTATTGATGAATATTCCATGGAGACCAGAATCATCTGGTATAAGCTTGTTTCCATGTGTAGGAAGGCATCAGGGTCAAAACCTTCCGGAAAATATATTGTTCAGGGAACAGCTCTTTACAAAACCCTTGGTCCTGAAAAATTTAAAAGAACGGTTAACAGCTGGTTGGAGTTTATAATTAAATATAAAGAAACTGAAAAGCAACATGTATCCGAGTGGCAGGGAAGAACCAATACACATACTTATTATCAATTTCTAAATTCCACTAATCTCGATACCTTAAAAGGTTTTGTATGGTTGTATACGAACTTCTACGACAAAGCAACGTTGTTCACGATTTCAGCACTAGCTGAGCGCGCTTACAGAAAAATTCCCGGAAAAGGACCTGCAGCAGCTGCCATTGGTAATGCCTGCATGTATGTGTTGGCTGAATCAAGAGGACTCGATGGAATTGGCCACCTATCGAGGTTAAAACTAAGAATAAAACAAAGCAGCGCAAGGAAGACGATTGATCAGTATCTTGTTTCTGCCGCGAAAAAAATGGGCGTAAGTCTTGCTGAAATAGAGGATATGGCGGCTGATGATTTTGGTTTAACCAATGGGGCTATGTCTTTTGATCTGGAAGGATATTCAGCTAAACTTAAAATCACTGGTATAGGAAAGACTACTTTGAATTGGTTTAAGCCCGATGGTAGTCCACAAAAATCAGTGCCTGCCTTAGTAAAAGAAAAACTAGCAGCAAAACTAAAAAAGGTCAAATCTACGATTAAGCAGATTGAAATAAATCTGACTGCTCAGAGAGATAGAATTGACAGAATGTTAAAACTTGAAAGAAAATTGTCTTGGGCTCAGTTCGATCAATTCTATTTTTCACATGGACTAATCTCTTTTATTGCTAAAAAACAAATATGGACGATATCGTCAGCTGAGAAGCAAGTTAATTGTATTTGGCTGGATGATAAATGGAAGAATTGTAAAGGAGAAGAAGTGAAATTTGAAACTGAAAATGCTACAGCAGAATTATGGCATCCAGTAAAAAGCAATATTGAAGAAATAAGATCATGGAGAGAATTTCTAGAAAAGAATCAACTTTCTCAACCTGTTAAACAGGCCTTTCGTGAAGTATATATTTTAACTGACGCAGAAATAAATACAAGGGTTTATAGCAATCGGATGGCTGCTCATGTATTGAAGCAGCATCAGTTTAATTCATTGGCAAATATTCGTGGGTGGAAGTATACATTGCTTGGAGCATATGATAATGGAATGTTTAATCAGGCTGCAACAATAGAATTACCTGAATATAATCTTAAAGCTGAATTTTGGGTTAATGAAATTAATGCTGATGATGCCTTTAATGATACAGGTATTTGGAATTACATAGCTACTGATCAGGTTAGATACACAGCACTAAACAATCAAGATCCAATTGAATTAACCAATATTCCTGCGGTTGTATTTTCAGAGGTCATGAGGGATGTTGATCTTTTTGTTGGTGTGGCTAGTGTAGGAAATGATCCAACATGGCAAGATAGTGGAGGGATTCCAGCTTATCGTGATTATTGGCAGTCGTACTCTTTTGGTGATCTTTCTGAAGTGGCGAAAACAAGAAAAGAAATACTTCAGAAGTTGTTGCCTAAATTAAAGATTGCTTCCATTTCGACTATTCAGGATAAATTCCTTGTTGTAAAAGGTAAATTAAGAACTTACAAAATACATATTGGTAGTACAAATATATTGATGGAACCTAACGATCAATATCTATGCATCGTTCCTGATCGCTCCAAGCCAAATACCGAAAATTTATTTATACCTTTTGAAGGAGACAGTGGTCTGTCTGTTATTATAAGTAAAGCACTTTTACTTTCAGAGGATGATAAAATAACAGATTCTACTATTACAAGCCAGATTAACCGAAAATGAGTTTCGATAATAGGTACCAGACACAAATTAATTTACCTGAAATAGGTGTAAACGGACAAAATGCAATTGAAAATTCCAATGTGCTTGTTATTGGTGCTGGAGGTTTGGGTTGCCCTGTTTTGATGTACTTGTCCGCTTTGGGTATAGGTAAGATTGGGGTTGTTGATTTTGATGTTGTTAATGTAAAAAATTTAAATCGTCAAATCATCTACAAAGAAACTGACATCGGAAAATTCAAAGTAGATTTAGTAAAAGAAAAAATGAAGGAGCAGAATTCTCAATTAGAAATTGTGACTTATAATGTTCGATTCTCCGATGAAAATGCTCTGACAATTTTAGAAGATTTTGATTTTGTGATAGATTGCTGTGATAATTATGAAACAAGGTATGTGATCGATTCAAATTGTTTTTCCACTGGAAAGCCATGGATATATGCGGCAGTTGGTGGATTTGAAGGCCAACTCTCTGTTTTTAATTATAAGAAAAAGGTAAGATATAAGGATGTTTATTCCGATAAAAGTATTTTTAAAACGATAGATGCTTGCGATGTTCAAGGTGTAGTTGGAAGTACATGTGGTTTTGCAGCAAGTTTACAAGTAAATGAAGCAATTAAGATAATATTAAACAGGGAAGATGTTTGTGAAGGTGAATTGCTTGTTTTTAATTTACTTGATCTGAAACTAAGAAAGTTTAAATTAAATCATATGTAATACTCCTCACCATTATGGATCTATAAAATTAATAATTAACTAAATAACTAAAAATATGTTCGGAATTAAACACATCAAATTTGACTCGATGACCTTTGTTATCCATTTTAAAAATGGACAAGTGGTAAGAGAAGGCCGCGGGCTATCGTTCTTTTATTTTGAGCCCAATAGCTCTATTGTCGCAATTGCAATGGGAAGTAATGATTTGCCATTTATTTTTAATGAAACGACCAACGATTATCAAACTGTTTCCATTCAAGGGCAAATCAGTTATAAAATAAGTAACCCCAAAGCCCTTGCTGACGTTTTGGACTTTACTGTAAATAGCAATGGCGTTTATAAAAAGAATGACCTTGAGAAATTGAATCAGCGTATTATTAATGTAGCACAAACATCCACATCTTCTTATATCCATGGAATTAAGTTAAAGGATGCCATTCGTTCGGCTAAATCAATTGAAGCTCAAATTCTGGACGGACTTAAATCATCTCCGGCTATTGTACTTTTAGGAATTGAGATATTAGGAGCAAATATTCTAGCTATTACAGCTACTCCTGAAATGGCCAGAGCTTTGGAAACAGAAACGAGAGAGAAATTACAGCAAGAAGCTGATCAAGCAATTTATGAACGCAGAAACTTTGCCGTAGAGCAGGAGCGAAAAATTAAAGAAAGTGAATTAAATACCGAAATCGCGATTGAAGAGAAACAAAAACAAATTGCTGAAAAGCAAATGGAAACAAGAATTCAAGGTGCTGAAAATGAAAGAAAGTTAAGAGAAATGCAAGTGGAAGCAGATATTTCCGTTGAGAACCAACGTAAGCTCTTGATAGGACAAAAAGCGGCAAATGATAAACTGGAGGCAGAAACACAAGGGTATGTTCTTGAAACAACTTTAAAACCATATAAAGAAATGGATTGGAAAATATTAACCGCCTTAAATAATAATCCAGATCCTAAATTTAACATCTCACTTGCTTTTCGTCAGCTTGCTGAAAATGCAAGTAAGATTGGAACTTTAAACATCAGCCCTGAATTGTTAGAATCATTGGTTGGAGATAAAAAAGGAAAGTAAGAGATGAGTATTGACTATGCAATTATCGTAAAAAATAAAACACGATTGGAAGTCCTGGTTGAGCGCTTTAATACAAAGGCTCAAGCTCAATTTTACATTGAGCGTTCGGGGGGCAATTGGAAAGAGTATGAGGTTGAGCATGTTCAATTTCATAACTCCCTTTCCGCTGTTCAGAAACAGCTTTCCGCTGTGATAAAAAATAAGATTGTTGAACGAACCTTTTTGCCATCTTTTCTTTTCAACGAAAAACAGCTGGTGATAGTAATTGGTCAGGATGGATTGGTTGCAAACACTGCTAAATATGTGAATGGAATTCCAATTGTAGCAATCAATCCTGACACAGATAGATATGATGGTTTTTTGTTGCCGTTTACTTCTGAAAATTTTATTTCAGGAGTTGAGGCCGTGATAAAAAATGATTATGATTCCAAAACTGCTTCTTTTGCTGAAGCGCAGTTGAATGATGGACAACGGTTATTAGCATTTAATGATCTTTTTATTGGAGCTTCATCACATGTTTCTGCTAGGTACAAAATTTCTTATGCTAATAAATCGGAAGAACATTCTTCTTCTGGTATTATTGTTTCTACAAAGGCCGGTTCATCGGGTTGGTTAAGCTCTGTGTTTAACATGACAAGAGGAGTAAATGGGTTTATGCACAAAGAAAAAAAAGATATTCAGAGCAAGCAACTGAATGATGAGCAGCTAATGTTTGTTGTAAGAGAGCCTTTTCAAAGTAAAAAAACACAAACAGGTATTGTAACAGGGTTGCTAAATCATCAGTCTAGCTTGATTTTGGAGTCGTATATGCCAAACAATGGAGTAATCTTTTCTGATGGGATCGAAAGTGATTTTCTGAATTTCAATTCTGGAGCAATTGCAGTAATCGGAACAGCAAAAGAAAAAGCAAAACTTGTTTTGAAAAGCTAAAAAAATCTGACTCTCTGTAAGTGCTGTTAATATTGATATTTTGAGGTGTTTTTTTAATTTATAATTTATAAATAAAAAAAATAAATCATTTTTTACTTGACATGCAATCATCTTTGATATACATTTGCAACGCATTTCACCTCTGAGATACAATTTAATGATAGGAGGAAACTACACATGCAAGAGCGCAAACACATATCATCCCTGCATTTCACTGCGTAATACGCGGCTCTAAATCCCTTTTTTATTTTATTAGCTTAAAAGGTCTTTTGATCAAGTCAAATTTATTTAGTCCCGCGTTATCAAAAAAAATCATGAGGTTTTCTTAAAAACTCGTTCAGTTTTTGCAGCGGACATCCTGTATAGCAGGTTCCAATAATTAAATTATTTAATCACAATTTAACACACATGCAAATGCATACCCGTGAAAGGGAGTTCTATGCCTCATGCAGCCGCTTAAAGACTGAACGGACAAAAAAAAGATTGCAGAAAAAAGATCTGGAGAAGAAACTGATTTACGTATACAAAGAATTGAAACGTATCAGAAGGGAACATAATAATCTCGGTTATGCCGACCTCGTACCTCCGATACAAAAAGGATGGAAACGTTTCTTTGTACTTCGCGAAGATGTTGCAAGAACAAGTGATGCAATTATTTTTCAGCAGATTATCGATAAAATCAATGTGCCTGCCTATAGTCACCGCAAAGATTTTAAAAAGCGGAAGAAACAAAAAGGTAAAAAGGTATATGTGGATTGTGTTCAACAACTGCCGGTAATAGAACTCTATCAATTAAGAACACTAAAGTTAACAGAAAAAGAACGAACGTATTTTAATCTTGAGAGAAGGTATGACCCGAAACACTGGCACTTATTTCGACAAGTACTTGTGTTCAAGGAGCCCTGGAGATTTGTACTTAAAGTAATACCCAATATGATCACACATGTAAAGATTATTGATCCAGCTTTAATGAAAGCAGAGCAAGAGTATGAGAATTATCTCATTAAAAATAATCTAAGGAATAAGATGTATAAGATCCTAGATGGATATGCGAAGTATAATTCGAATTGGAAAAAACAAGATAAGATGAAGTACAAAAGTTTGTTTAAAACAGAATCTGTTTCTAAGATAGAAATGGAAATTAAAAATTATTAAAAATAAAACATGAGCAATAATAAATTAAGAGGGAAAGACCTCAATAAAATCGGATTTGAGAATGATGTGTCGAGAAGTGTTGCAATAACGACTGCTTCCAGACATATGAAACATGCGAAAAAAGAAGAAATTCTTGCATTGTTTCAAAAAATTAAAGAAACGCCAGCGGATTATGAATTTGATCCTTTGTTTGGACTTCTGGCAAATACCTTCATCGTTAAAGATAAGTTGAAGGCTTTCAATTCGTATGATCTTTTACAGGAAACAGGATTGCTGAAGATTTATGGTGGAAAGGGAATTGAAGCGGATGCAAAACAACAAATGGAGATCGCTATGAGTCTTCCTGTGAGTATTCGCGGAGCATTGATGCCAGATGCACATAGTGGTTTTGGTTTACCGATTGGTGGTGTGCTAGCTGTGGAGAATGCAGTAATTCCATTTGGTGTGGGATTAGATATCGGTTGCCGTATGGCTTTGTCAATTTATGAAGTGCCAGAGAACTATCTTTCTCGTCATCACTATGAGTTGAAAACAGCTCTGAAAGAATTTACACACTTTGGCATGGATGGTGCCTTGGAGTTCAAACAGGAACACGAAGTCCTTGACCGCGATGAATTTCGCCAAACGGAATTGCTCCGTAAACTTCATGGTAAAGCTATCAGACAGTTGGGAAGCTCAGGCAGTGGAAATCATTTTGTGGAATTCGGACTCATAGAACTGAACGAGAACAATACAGTTGGTTTGCCTGCCGGTGTATACATGGGGCTATTGTCACACTCCGGTTCACGAGGACTAGGTGCAAACGTGGCGCAACATTATACCAAACTTGCGATGGAAGTTTGTAAGCTGCCTCGAGTAGCGCAACACATGGCTTGGTTAGATTTGAATTCAGCCGAAGGACAAGAGTATTGGATGAGTATGAATCTGGCAGGAGATTATGCAAAAGCTTGCCACGATCGAATACACATCAATATTTCAAAAGCAATTGGATTAAAGCCTTTCGTGAAAGTAGAAAATCATCATAACTTTGCTTGGAAAGAAGAGTTAGATGGAAAAGAAGTGATTGTTCACCGCAAAGGTGCAACACCTGCACATAAAGGAGAACTCGGAATCATTCCTGGTAATATGACTGATGCCGGTTACCTGGTTGTTGGAAAGGGAATTTCCGATTCACTCAATTCTGCTTCTCACGGAGCAGGGCGAAGTATGTCACGGAAGAAGGCCAAAGAAAGTATCACTGTATCTTCATTCAGAAAAATGGTGGAGAGCGCAGGTGTCACACTTATTGGAGCGAGTTCGGAAGAATCTCCCTTTGCCTATAAAGACATCGAAGAAGTAATGGTGGCACAACAAAACCTTGTGGATATTCATGGGAAGTTCACACCTAAAATTGTAAGAATGAATAAAGAATAAAAATGATGGAACAGAAAATAATACAAATAACATCAGGAAAAGGACCTGCAGAATGCGAAAGAGTGGTGGCGAAAGTGCTTGAGAAAATTCTCAAGCATGCTCGCACTGCTGAACTAGAAACAACGATGGTTGAATCCGTAAAAGGAAATATTGCCGGTACGTTATTATCGGCAATGGTTATGTTGAAAGGAAAAGGAACAAATCTGTTTTGCACTCAGTGGGAAGGAAGTGTGCAATGGATCGCACAAAGCCCGTATCGTAAATATCATAAGCGTAAGAACTGGTTTGTTGGTGTGATTGTTCATGACATAACAAAACAAATGGAATGGAACGATAAAGATGTTGTGTATCAGACAATGAGAGCATCCGGACCAGGTGGACAACATGTCAATAAAACGGAGTCAGCGGTAAGAGCAACACATTTGCCATCCGGAATAAGTGTAACTGCTTCTGCTGAACGGTCGCAACTCATGAACAAAAAGGAGGCGACAGAGCGTTTGAAGAATAAATTGATAAGTTGGAAACTGGAACAGGCGAATGAAAAAATTCAGGATCAATGGATGGAACACAACTTGCTTTTGAGAGGGAACCCTGTCAAAGTATTTAAGGAAGTGTTGTAGTAGTGCTATTATTTAAATAGCATCGAAAGATTACACAACACCACATTAATCGTTTGGATTGTGATATTTTTTTAAACTGTTTTTTAATCGTGATTGAATGGTGCCGACTAACCGTTTCGGAGCGAGCACCTCGATTTGTTCACCAAAGCCTAACAGTTCCCGCTCTAATTCAAAATTCCATACTACGGTAATGCTAAAAATCATTCCTTCGGAATCTTCTTTGAGAATAGTTTGAGAAGTATGAAGTGGTTTTGTTTTAACATAAGGTGCATTCGCTTTGTCTATTCGGATAACAATTGTTTGAGGTTTTTGTCCGATGGCTTTTGTCACTCCAATTGTATCATTGTAATAGGTTGCTATATCAATCAGTTTGTTCTCATGGTATTTTTCCGAACGGAGTTCCTTCAGTTCAACAATGCGGTCGAGGGCCAGGTTAATAATGCCTCTCGATTTTTTATTTGCTCCCAATACAAACCAACGATTGCGGTACTCTTTTAAGAGATAAGGAAAGAAAATCATGTCATTCGGCTTTTCTGCCTTAAACGATTGATAGGATAACTGAAGAGCCGTTTTACTGATGATGGCTTTGTGCAACGGATCAATGAATTCAAGTCCTTTCAATAATTCGTTCTTTTCAAAATCAATGTAGGATCGGCCTTTGTGTTTTTGTTTGTAGATTTTGTCTTCGAGTTTTGTAACCATTCCGGTTAACTCTTGGAAATAACCAAATCCTTTGAATTGTTTTAAAACATCCAGTACTTCATTGAGTGTGCCAAGGTCTTGCTTGGATAAAGGAGTATTGGTGATGCTGTAATTGCTTTCATCATAGGAATAATACTTCTTATCCGTTACAATAATGGGGGCATTGTATCCAAGCTTTTCACTTCGCATGTTTTGCAGATCAAGTTGAATGGTGCGCTTGCTGATTCCTTTGGTCATTCCTTCGTATTCATACAAAGCATCGGATACGGCTTCCATCAGATCTTCCAGTGTCCATTTACGGAAACGGTTCTGCAAACAATTATCAATTGTTTTGTAACGAATGAGGGCAAGTTTGTTTATCGGCATATTGGAATAGATTAAGGAGGATCAAATATAGTTAAATATCATTTTAATGCGCAATCTATTTGCGTAGTTGGGTAAATGAAGCAATTGAAACGAATTTAATTGTGCTGGAAATGAGTAGATTATAGAAAAAATAGAAAATAAATTTATCTGCGCAATTCGAATGCGTACTTGTGTAGAATCTTTGCATCGTCAATATGAAACAAGTGAAAACATATTGAAAAGTAAAAAATAAAAGAAGCAATCGTTTACAAAAATTAAAAAACAAGTACTATGAAATTCAACATCTTCAAAAAGAATGCAACGGTAGTTAAGAACTACGAAGGTGCAAAAGCGTATGCGTTAACTCCTGAAATGGAATTGTATTCAGCTGTTGCGACAGCCGGATTGAGTGATACCTTTTATGAAAAAGGGGAAGACCGCTTGGAACGTATCAAAGCATTGATCGTGAAGAATGATCCGGAGTATGTTGCACGATTGGCAGTATATACACGTAACGAAATGTATATGAGAAGTATCTCAATGGTATTGGCTGTTGAATTGGCCAAAACAAATTCCGGTAATGCAATTGTTGCTAAAACGGTAAGTGGAGTTGTTAAACGTGCAGATGAAATCACCGAATTGCTTGCATATTATCAATTGGCGAACAAAAGAACAGGTGCTAAAAAATTGAATAAACTTTCAAAGCAAATTCAAAAGGGTTTGTCGGTATCGTTCAATCAATTTGATGAATATCAGTTCGGAAAATATAACCGTGAAACAGATGTGAAATTGCGTGATGCCTTGTTTTTGGTTCACCCGAAAGCGAAGGATGACGCTCAGCAAGCGGTGTTCAATAAAATTGTTTCGAACCAATTGGCGGTACCATATACTTGGGAAACAGAATTGTCGGCTGTTGGTCAGATCAAATACGAAAATGAAAAAGCGAAGGCTGAAGCCGTAAAAGCAAAATGGGAAGAATTGATTGATAGCAAAAAGATTGGTTACATGGCTTTGATGAGAAACCTACGTAACATCTTGGATGCAAATGTATCTGCAGCGCATGTTGAGAGCGTATGTGCCTATTTGTCGAATGAGATTGCAGTTTCAAATTCAAAACAATTGCCTTTCCGTTTCCTTGCAGCATACCGTGAGGTGAAAGTGTTGAAATCAGAATTTGTTACCATGGTTCTGAATGCATTGGAAGACGCTGTGGTTGCAAGTATTAAAAACCTAAAAGGTTTTGATGTAACAACCCGTGTATTGATTGCTTGTGATGTTTCGGGATCGATGCAGAAATCAATATCCGCAAAAAGCAAAGTTTTGTTTTTCGATATCGGATTGATGTTGGGGATGTTGATGCAGTCGAAGTGTAAACGTGTGGTAACTGGTATGTTTGGTGATACCTGGAAAGTAATCAACATGCCTAACTGTGGAATTTTGTCGAATGTTGACGAATACTATAAACGTGAAGGAGAAGTGGGTTACGCAACAAACGGTTACAAAGTGATCGATGATTTGATCGCACGTAAAGTGATAATGGATAAAGTGATGATGTTCACCGATGCACAGATGTGGGATAGCACTTTTGGAAGCTCAAGCCTTGAGAAATCATGGAAGGCATACAAAGCAATAGCTCCGGAAGCAAAATTATATGTTTTCGATTTGGCAGGTTATGGAAACACTCCATTAAAAATGCTGAATAATGATGTCTGCTTGATTGCAGGTTGGTCAGATAAAGTGTTTGATGTATTGGCTGCCATCGAAAACGGTGAGAATGCAGTAGAGAAAATCAAACAAGTAGAGTTGTAAAAAGAGGAACCCCTCTGTTAACATTGACAGAGGGGTTTAACAAGGCCTGGTAGCTTAAAAGGAAAAGCTGTGGTAAAATTACGGAACCACGGAGTGTATGGATATCTGGTTATGACTGCACGTTATAATGAGTTCAATTTATCCCGCATGTGCGGGACACCGAAATGATTTATCAAAGTAGGGAAGCGTATTTACAACCATACTGTTCGAAAGAAATTGTGAGTTCGAATCTCACCCCGGTCACAAACGTTCTTTAAATTATTGTAAAATATTAATAGACATTGTCAAAATGCCGTAGAAACGGGATACTTCGCTCCAATCAGGGGAAGGGCCTTTGTGAAAATAAAGGAGAGGTGCAAATCCTCAATGCGTATCCCCGTTCCCGAATCGCTTTTTGCTTTTGACAATCCCGATAATCATCGGGATGAAAGATGCCGTTGATTAAGAGTTACTTCGTCTGGCCGATGCCGAAAGGCTAGGGGTTCGAATCCCCACTATCTCTGATCGAATTTTGCTCTTTCATAAAAAATTGTAAACAGTGTCGTAGGTAAGAATTACTTCGTGTCGTTGGTTCGAATCCAACTCCGCTTCGGTGGATAGCTCAGTCGGTAGAGCAGAAAAATCTTACTGGATTTTACCTGTTTTAAAATATTGGTAAGTGACGTAGTAAAGCGATACTTCGGTCAGAACATTCTTCGAAAGAAGAAAGGTCGCTGGTTCAATTCCGGCCCCTGCGAAAGCAGGGTAGTTCAGCAAAAAAAACGCTTTACGCTTTTTTCCTTATCAAAAATTATTGAATGGTGTCGTAGAACAGAGCTACTTCGATTTAGGATCGGGTGGCCGCAGGTTCAAGTCCTGCCTCTAGCAACTCCCGTAACGGATTGCTTTTGTAGCTCAGTTGGTTAGAGCACCTCACGTGCTTTGTTCGCTCATTGCCCATTCATACCGGTTTATAGCTCAGTTGGCAGAGCACCGTCCTTTTAAGACGGGAGTCCATGGTTCGAATCCATGTAAACCGACAAAGGTGCCGTTGAAAATTGTTACTTCGCCTGTCACGCAAAAACACAACATTTTTCGAACATTGCCCTTTATTTTTTAAAATAATTTCAATTGCGCAATTTGGTTGCGCAGATAGCTTGTTGATTTGTACCATGAAAAGAATTGTAAATATTTCAGTGATCCTAATCCTTGTTGCAGCGGCCTTGTATTTTTATAAAATTACATTGTCAATTATTGCAATCATTGTTTTGTTAGCCATCTGGGATCTTGTCAATCAACAGATCCGCGACAACCAATTAAAAAAGTTTCGGACAAAAAACATAGGGAACTATTTCTTCTGGTATAGTTCCAACAAACGGATAAAGGATATTATTGAGCAGCAACTCATCCCTTTAATTGATGTTGAATACTGCTTGATTTACACTAACAGGGAAAAAATTCAAAGTGATTTAACAACAGATGAAATCAGTTATTTGCGGAAAAAATCAGATGGTGTTAAATTTCCATTGATGATTAAAATTGGTGCTGATCGACTCTATGCCGAATCGTTTTTTGAAGAAGTAATGGAATACAAACAGCAAACAATTAGTAAAAACGAATTAGAAAAGAAAATTATACGTAAATTAAACAGCATAAAACATGAACAAATTAAACATAACAGGAGAAGACCTTAAAGCAATCGGCTTCCCGCAAGGTAAAGCCATTGGTGTAGCAATCGTTGTGATCGAAAAGAAATTTCGTAAATCAACAAAAGAACTTGTGCTTGAACAATTTTCGAAATTGGTCTTGTCGCCAATCGATTATATGGAGGATGAAATTTTAGGAGTTATTGCTGCTGCATTATTGGAAAAACCCAAATCAGAAGACGAAGATACACGTGAGATTATTCCTTTAAAAGAATCACATAATGGTTATGCCGTTTATGGTGCAAAAAATATTGAAGAAGGTGCGATTAACCAAATGGAAATTGCAATGACCTTACCAGTAACCGTTGCAGGAGCATTAATGCCGGATGCTCATCAAGGATATGGTTTACCCATCGGTGGTGTATTGGCAACAAAAAATGCCATCATCCCATTTGGTGTGGGAGTGGATATCGGATGCCGTATGGCCTTATCCATTTTTGATATTCCGGAAACCTATTTTACCGAAAACCACGGAAAATTCAAACGTGAATTAATTGCGTTTACAAAATTTGGTGCAGGTAATGGATGGCAAGGAAGAGAAAAAGCGAATCATGCTGTATTGGATAGATCCGAATTCAACATGACTCCTTTGTGAAAAATTTGCAGGATAAAGCCTTTACACAATTGGGTTCATCGGGTGGTGGAAATCACTTTGTGGAATGGGGGATTATTGAAATGCTTGAAGACGATGTACCATTAAACATCAAAAAAGGAAAGTATGTTGCTTTGTTAACCCATTCCGGATCGCGTGGATTTGGTGCTACCGTTGCCGGATATTATACCAAGTTGGCGAAAGAACTTTGTCGATTGCCCAAAGAAGCTGCGAATCTTGCATATTTAGATTTGAATTCTGCTGAAGGGCAAGAGTATTGGATGGCGATGAACTTAGCCGGAGATTATGCTTCTGCCTGTCACGAAGTCATTCATAACCGTTTGGCAAAAGCCATTGGTGGAACCGTTTTAGCAAAAGTGGAAAATCATCACAACTTTGCCTGGAAAGAAATTTGGAATGGAGAGGAAGTAATTGTTCACCGTAAAGGTGCAACACCGGCTTCGAAAGATGTGATGGGAATTATTCCCGGATCAATGACCGCGCCCGGATTTTTAGTACGAGGAAAAGGAGAAGTGAATTCGATAAATTCGGCTTCGCATGGTGCTGGCCGTCAGATGAGCCGAACAAAAGCAATCCAATCCATTACAAAAAATGAGATGACCACCATTTTGAAAGATCATGGTGTAACATTGATTGGAGCCGGTTTGGATGAAGCACCCATGGCCTATAAAGATATAGACATGGTAATGGCTGCTCAAACAGATTTGGTGGATGTGCTTGCCCGCTTCACTCCAAAAATTGTGAGAATGGCGGACGATGGAAGCAGAGAAGATTAATAATAAAAGAAAAATGAAAACAATGAACATTCAAATTCAACTTGTCCTACAACTGCAACAAAGCGGTTGATGTGCTTGTGGATGTTATTTAAAAATGCAAACGCCCATAAGAATATTCTTGTGGGCGTTTTTTTTATCCTCTCCCTTCGTCTAATTGGCAGGACATCAGTTTTTGACACTGAAAATTGTGGTTCGAATCCACGGGGGAGAACAATTCGTGTTGTAAAAGTTTTGAGAAATGCTGATGACGCCATAAAGACGCCAAAGACGCCACAACAATAAATGATCCCGCTGATTGATTTAAAAATAATTTTGCAGGTTCAAAAACTTTACTATTTTAGCTACGATTCTGAGCTACTCCCTCAATCAAAATTTTAGTAAATCAATTATGAATGAAAAATATCAGCTTTTTCATTGGGGAGTTTCTATAAACTCAATTTGCTTTACGAAGAAAAAAATATAAGGCATAATTTGCTTAAGTTATAATCATTAACATAAAACTATAATTTATGAAACTTCATCTAATTAAATCAATGTTAATTTTTCTTTTAATATTTTTTTGGCAAATTTCAAAAGGGGAAACAGAGGATCCACCTAAAAAAATCGGAAGAGATTATTATGAAAAAATTAAAGTAGATCTAAAAAATGGTGTAATTGAAGGGTTTCAAACACTTCCTTTTGATGTTCCTTTTGTTTTTTACGGAGCTGTAGACTCTGAAATAGTTTCTATAACCGTATATTATAAGCAAGCGAGCAGCAGATATACACAAAAGATACACAAGATGTATTTGTCTGTAATTGTGATGAGGATTTAAAAGGAACGTATCGCATCTGCCAATGGAAGAAAACTTATTATACATCCACACAGTCTCAGGATTCATTTTATATCGCAATGCCAGCACTTAAGGCAAATGCAGGTTATCAGTTTCTGTTCAAGCTAGAAAGAAAATACAGTGGACACGAATTGAGAGTAATAAATTTAGAGCAGAAGAAAGTTTTATTGAATAGCATTCGAGATGATTTCAAGACAATTTATCGAACTGACCCCGGCCAAACAATGAAGCGTCTGGATACAATATATTCGGAGAACTTGGATAAATGGATAAATGTTCTGTATTCAAAAAATAGAAAAGATAAGGACGGGAAATCAAAGATTGACTTTCAATATTCAAAAGAAAAAAAGATTGAATTTGAAAGTGAAAATAGGAATGTTGTTTCTAATCTTGATTGGAGCAAATTGGCGAATGAAATGGCTGTTATAAAAGGAGAACTGAATGGACAAGCAGAGTATTCAAAAAAAATTATGAAATCATGGACTGTATTCAGACAAGATCTCAACAATTTTATAGATCCTAAAAATAAAACAGAATTTGAATTCCCTGAAAACCCTTGGATTCTTGAAATCATAAATGGCGTTGACGGAGATCAAAACATTAAAAAAGCAATGCTGGGTAAATATAATATAAAGACGGATAAGCCTGCAAGTTTTGATGATTTAGAAACAAAACTTGATTCTGCAAGTGTTGAAGAAATGTATACAAATCAAAAAGCTTTTTTAGAAAAATTAAAAACAGAATATACTACACTTGAAGCACTTAATAGAAACAAAAAAGGGTGGCTAACATTTTCAAATATCCTTAAACAACTATATGCTGAAGTATTGGCATATTACAATTCCACAAGTGTATTGAGAGAGAGCTATTATAAACTAACCGGTCAGATTGATTTGTTGGATGCAAAAGATGTATTGAATTATATTGATATTAAGATGCCTGTTGCTGGAAGCACAATTGCCAACTTTATGACACGTGCGGAATATTATATAACAGCCGATATTGGCATTGCTTATGGAATGTTTAATTTAGGATATTCAAATAATACAACAAAAAAATGGGATGAAGTGCTTCCGTACACTGGTGTTAATTTTAATTTAGCATCTATTAACCGACAAGCACGTTATCGTTATCGTAAATACAAAAACATCTGTAATACCCCATTCAAAAGTTGGTGGTATGTCCAGAGTAAAAAAATTTCGATTGTATCAGGGGTAACAATTGTGTCGGTTGAAAAAACGGTGAATGATGTTACATATCGGAAAGGACTTGTAGGAACATCACAAAATTTAGCCCTTCTTTCAGGTGTGGCCTATCGACTAGGAGATTACGGGCGAATTTCCGGAGGTTTTGTGTTTTCAAAGCAGAGGGATCAAAATTTGTTGATTGAAGACTACCATCTCAAAGCAACACCATATGTATCAATCTCACTAGACTTGGATGTGAAAAAATATATAAAAAATCTAACTGACTTAATTTTTCCTGGTAACGAATAATAAAAAAATAAACATGACAATCACAAAATTTAAATTCAACGATGCTGGTCCGTTGGAAATTATTTTTCCAAATCAAAAAAATGTTCAACTGAGTTTGGCTGTAGAATGGACAGATAATTTAAAAGAGTTTGCTGACTTGAAGATAACTTATTCTGTTGAAGGTAACAATAGCAATATTTGTTTTGACAATAAGAGTAAAAAACTAAGCGTGGAACACAATGGTATTTCCCAAATAGAGACAATACATGAGTTGGTAACGTTTTCAATCAGCGGAAATTCTAAAACACCATCTGATCAATTTGAGTTAAAAGCAATAGCCACAATTGATAATGAAACAACTCCTGAGAAAATAATAACTGTATTAATTAAATCCTAATGAAAAAGCTAAGCCCTATATTCGTTATTTTATGTTTTGTCTTGAGTTCTTGCTATAAAGAAGACATTCCTGTTGTGCCAGATGGATCAATTTATTTTGTTCCTTTTTCTGCTACGCCAATATTAACAGCAGATGGTGATACTACCCTGAAAATCCAATTAAAAACGGATTATCCGACAGCAATAAAACAGACAACCCTTACTGCGAATATTGGAAAATTTTCGAATGAGAGCAATACCATAGATGTAACCTTCGATAATGCAGGGAATGCAACAGCATATTTAAAATCAGTAGTTGTCGGACAATCAATAATTTCTGCCGCAACTACTGTGGGGGCACAAAATATAAATTCAAGCCCCATTACATTTACAACAGCATATGCAGAACATATTAATGTGAATTGCAATGCATTAATGACAAATGCTTTGGGAGAAAAACTTGTATTGACAATGAGCTTGAGCAGAAATAGAGGTACTGTTTCACAAGGGCAGGATCTGACATACAAAGCAATGGATTCTTTAGGAAATTTAAAAGGAGCTTTTTTTAATAGAACCCTTTCAAATTCGGATGGAAATACAACCGTTGAATATTGGCTTCAAGATTCTACTTATACCGGATTAATTGTATTTAAAGCCATCGCATTAAATGATACGTCAGTATACGGAGTCAATCAGGTATACGTTGGAGAAGATTAATATGAATTTTTAATTAAATATTTACGAATGATAAAATTCGAAGACTACAAAAAGATTGCTGTTGAACCGAAAGACATCGAGCTTTTCAAGCAATATGAAGAATATAGAAAGCAATGGTTTCAGGAAGAGCAGAAGATTTTTGAAGCTAAAGCTGCATTCAAAGAAAAACAGACTGCTTTTTGGTTTGAATTTCTAAAATATTTTTTTGGAACGATTATTATTGGCGCTTTCACAGCATATACTACATTTATTTTTAAGAATTATGAATTAAAACTTCAAACTAGAAAACAAGATTCAGAAACGATTGCGCCTTATGTAAAACAATTTGTAGAGTTAATGGAAAAGGACTCTATGAAATATAACCGTGTTCATGCAATGTGCGAGTTTTTAAGCTATACAATTATTGAAGATAGTTTGAAAAGTGGATTTGCTTCTTTGCGTGATTTATATCAAACTAGAATAGATAACGCTAAAGCCAATGTGATAAACACCAGTGATAGTTTAACTGTAGTTGTTAAAAATGTGGATTCACTAAAGTCAGAATTGTATTCAGAAAACAATGTTAAATCGGTAAAGGATTTAGATAAAATAAAAACGCAAATCAAATTGCTTGAATCACAAGCAGAACAATTAAGCATCAAGAAGGTTGAAGCAATCACATTTGCAAAGGAAAAATTAGAAAATACGACCAACTTGAATATCCCGATTTCTTCTAATGCTGACAAATACACTTTAATTTATGATGAGGAACGATACACTGGGCCCGGCTGGTATAGCCAAATGAGCGAAAATTTTTCAATTTACATGAATGAAGTGAATGTGAAAGACAATTCTGTTCAGTATGATTTAAAGTTCAATGAAAAAATAGTTTCGAGTGTAACTCAAAAGGTTGGGGATATAAAAAAAATATCTACTGAATACGACAATTATAGAATAACGATTTTCTTAACAGGAATTACTAAGCGCAAAGCTTTTTATCGAATTAAAATTGAAAGAAGCGAAGTGCCAACATTCTAAAATAAACTTATAAATAGCATATTCCTATAACAATCTACCAATAATGTGCTTTGATTTTATGGATTTATTAGGTTGAGCAAGAAACGATTCATACAATTGAAATCATGTCCCATCGCACCAGCTATGATAAAGGGTTCTATTATTCTTATATCGATATACAAATTCTAAAATCGATAACAAGTTGAATTTATTGCGTATCGCAATATGAAATATATATGCTGAAATGCTTGTTTTTGTTGTTTTATATTTGTAATATTGCATATCGCAATATGAAATATTATGAAACAAACACAAGTCAATATTAGACCACAAGATGTCGTAGTCTTGCTTAAAATAATAGCATTGGGAGATCAGGAATGGTTCCATCATACATTAGCAGATGATATAGGAATTAGCCAATCGGAGGTAACTCAATCACTCAATAGGTCGAGGTATGCAGGTTTGATAGACGACTCTAGAAAGAAGGTGATGCGAATGGCATTGCTGGAGTTTTTGATATACGGGCTTCGTTATGCATTTCCACAGCAACCCGGGGCAATTGTTAGGGGCATTCCTACAGCTCATTCTGCGCCTCCGCTTAATTCAATAATTGTAAGTTCGGACAATTATGTTTGGCCTTCAGGAGTAGGAAAAATTAGAGGACAGGCAATTGTCCCATTATATCCGAGTGTTGTAGAAGCCATAAAAAATGATAAAATATTATATGAATTACTAGCTTTGGTTGATGCCATTCGAGTGGGAAGAGCAAGAGAAAGAGAGATAGCAAAAAAAGAACTGGAAAAGATGTTGTTAAATGGAAAATAAAATCATCAATATTGCTATTGTAGAAAAAGTGGCAAGTGCTTTAAAAGAATTAAAAAAACAGATGGTGTTTGTTGGTGGAGCTGTTATTAGTTTGTACACCGATGATCCGGCAGCCGATGAAATCAGGCCTACTCAAGATATCGATATGACAATCAACCTACACGGATTTGGCGCTTGGACTAAAATACAGGTGCGTTTAGCAGAGCTAGGATTTCATCCAAATCCTCAAGGCCATGCAATTTGTAGTTATACCTATCAAGATGTTCTTATTGATATCATGCCATCAGAGGATGGACCAATCGGACCTGCGAATCCTTGGTATCAACCGGGCTTTTCGTATTTGGTAGAAGTTGCTTTGCAAAATGAAAAAGTAAGTATTTTATCTGCTCCATATTTTTTGGCAACTAAATTTTCTGCATTTGCAGATCGAGGAAAAGATTATAGAACTAGCCATGATTTTGAGGACATCATTTATGTTTTAGATAATAGAATAAATATTGTTGATGAGATAATAGACTCAGATGAAGCCGTTAAGGGGTTTCTTGTAGAACGATTCAAAGAAGTTAAAGCCCACTCACAATTCGAAGAGATTATTTCTGTTCAGATCCATCCGCTGATGGTCGCGGAAAGGCATCCACTGATTTTAGAAAAAATCGAAAAAATAATCTCCTTGTAAACTATTGGAATCTTAAAGTATTGCCAAACATAATTGTCGGTATTGGATGGTCGGTAATTTGTACCCGTAGAATTGCAATTGCAAATAGTGCATGCTCTCGCGGACCGATTTAACGACATAATTGTCGGGTTAAAAACTTTACGGTCTTAGCTAAGATTCTGAGCTACTGCCTCAATCACCCATTAACGCTTTAGTTGAAACATGAAAAATACTCCAGTTTTTCATGGGAGTAGTGTTTTGCTACTCCCATTATTTTTTGAAAAAATTGGTTTGGATTTCTTATATTTGAAAAGGATAAAATACTTCACATGTCAGATATCGAGGAAATCATTGATGCTTTAATAAAATTCCGCAACGAGCGCGATTGGGAGCAATTTCACAATTCAAAAGACCTTGCTTTGGCAATATCTATTGAAGCGGGGGAGTTGAATGAGCTGTTTTTATGGAAAGAGGCTAAAGATGTTAATGTAGAAAAATTAAAAAACGAATTAGCCGATGTGTTGGCGTATTCTCTTTTACTTGCGAAGAAGCACAATTTGGATGTGAAGCAAATTGTATTGGATAAGATTAATGCCAATGGCGAAAAATATCCCGTAGACAAAGCAAAAGGAAACGCTAAGAAATACAACGAGCTATAAATGATCGTCTACCAAAAAACAAAAAAAGGTTTTGAAGATGATATTATTAGTGGAGATATAGAGAATATCATTCTCAAACTTTACGAAACTAAATTACATCGCTCAACCGGAAAGAAAGAACAAGATTCATGGAGAAACTCTCTTCATTATATGAATACTGTGTTAAGCGACCCTGAGATTCCTTATAACACAGGAGTAACTATTGAACTCCAAATTCCTCAAACTTCTAAGAGAATAGATTTTATCATTTCTGGTAAAAACGAAAATAGTAAAGATCATGTTGTAATTGTAGAATTAAAACAATGGCAAGCTTCTGAACTTACCGAAAAAGATGGGATTGTAAAAACAGCATTGGGAAAAGGACTTCATGAATCAAACCACCCGTCTTACCAAGCCTGGTCTTATGCTGCTTTGTTGCAAGATTTTAATACAACCATTCAAAACGAAAATATTCAACTTCATCCTTGTGCTTACTTGCATAACTATATTGAGGATGATGTTATCCGAAACCCATTCTATCAAAAATATTTAGATGAAGCACCTGTCTTTTTAAAAAAAGACATTGCCAAATTGCGTGAATTCATTAAAGCATTTGTTAAAACAGGAGATGATGGGGACATTATGTACCGCATTGATAAAGGCGAAATACGACCATCTAAAATGCTTTCTGAGAGTCTTGCTAAAATGATTGCTGGCAATCAAGAGTTTATTATGATAGACGAGCAGAAGATTGTTTATGAAAATGCAATGGCATTGGCTAAAGAATCTACGGCTAAAAATAAAAATGTATTGATTGTTGAAGGCGGACCGGGAACAGGAAAATCTGTAGTTGCTATAAATTTACTTGTTGGAATAACGAATTTATCAAAGGTTGTTCAATATGTTTCAAAGAATGCCGCTCCTCGTGCTGTATATGCTAGTAAACTCACAAAGACATTAACCAAAACAAAATTTTCTAATTTATTTAAAGGTTCTGGTGCTTTTACCGATACGGCTAAAAATACATTTGATACTTTGGTGGTTGATGAAGCGCACCGTTTAAATGAAAAGTCTGGTTTATATTCCAATTTAGGCGAAAACCAGGTGAAAGAAATTATTTCAGCATCCAAGTTCTCAGTTTTCTTTATTGATGAAGACCAGCGAGTAACAATGAAAGATATTGGAAACAAAGAAGAAATTAAAAAATGGGCAAAATCAGAGGGTGCAATCGTTCATGAATTAGAATTGTCATCCCAATTTCGTTGTGCCGGCTCTGATGGTTATTTAGCTTGGTTGGACCAAATGCTACAAATACGTGAAACAGCCAATACTGATATAAAAGAGTTGGGTTACGATTTTAAAGTGGTTTCTTCTCCCAATGAATTGCGAGACATTATTTTTGAAAAGAACAAAGCAAATAACAAAGCACGATTAGTGGCAGGATATTGTTGGGATTGGAAAAGTAAGAATGATAAAAATGCAAATGACATTATTATTCCCGAATACAATTTTGCTATGAAATGGAATTTATCTGTGGATGGGAGTCTATGTATTCAAATGCCCAATTCTGTATACGAAATAGGTTGTATTCATACTTGCCAAGGCTTAGAAGTGGATTACATTGGAGTAATTGTAGGAAAGGATTTGATTGTTAGGGATGGGAAAGTATTGGTTGACCCATCAAAACGTTCCAAACAAGACCAAAGTATTAAAGGATACAAGTCAATGCTCCTAAAAGAACCAGAAAAAGCGAAAGAAATGACTCGTTCTATTATAAAGAACACCTATAGGACCTTAATGACAAGAGGAATGAAAGGCTGTTATGTGTATTTTGAGGATAAGGAGACGGAGGAGTGGTTTGGATCTTAAGTTGGTAAATAGTTTAAGCTATTTTTAATATATCACTCCTTTAATGGTACTATTTTAATAAATTTCATATAAAAAACATGACAGAATCTGATAGAATTTTAAATAATGTTTATTCCCATTTGGGACTACAGACATCAACTCCTCAAGCAAAGTATTTACAGATAAGTGCCATAGTTGCTCGTTTAGAATTTTTAAATACTCAAAATCCAATAAACGGAAAAACAACGGGAACTATTTCTGAAAGATTATGTGAATTAGCTCTTTTGGCGAGAGTTCCTCAAATTTATAAAACTATAGGTGATAAATGGAATTGGATGGCTGACTTTTCTTTATTAGGCCATCCATTCAATCTGTTGATTTCTGTGAAAAGTTTTAAAGCAAAAGAAAGATTATTAGTAAGCGGTAGCGGCAACCTTCTTTCGCCAACTGTTGGTTGGGGCTTATTTAATGATCCAGATGAATGGACAGAATCAAGAACAAAAGTCTATTTGTTTAGAAGTTTCATCGCAATTTATATGCCTTCTGCTTTATATGCAATAGTTCCAGTCAATTCGAAAGCAATTAATAATATTAATGGTAAGCCTTTTTTGAGGGAAATTGATAATTTTACAGTGGATTTAACTGCAGCAATTAATAATGGCGTAATTGATATAACAGCTTTTTAATTATTATTTTCTCACTTCGTTAATGAATATAATTGACTAGGAGGAAACAATAAATTTAATGCATTGGGTTTTATTTTGAAAATCGGACCTTTTTCTAATACACTTCCGTTTGCTTTTCTTTTAATTAGATGATCAAGTGTAATTATTCCTTGCTCAAGTAAAATGTCAAATTGAGAAACAATAGGTTTTTTTGTATGTTCTACCTTTTTAAATTGGAAATGCTCCTTACCATCAATTATTATTGGTTCTGCAGAAATCCAAAACGTTTCATTGTGCTTTTCTAGTAATCGATTATGTAAAGTTTCTAGCCCCCAAACAACAAAATCACCAATAGACGATTTATCTGAATTTTCAAATAGGAGATTTGATTTTGTATCCATTTTTAGTTGAAGACCTTGTGAATTTCTTACTAAACTCGAAACTGTGCAATACAATTTATAATCATCCCCTCTTTCATATCCAAAGGCGTTTAATATTTCTGCAGAACTTTTAAATTTGCTAGATTTCCAATTTGGAACTTGAGCAAATAAGTTTTTTCTATTTCCTCTATTATCTCTGAAGGCTTTTAATTCGATCCCTTTGTAGTCCGGTTTTTTTGATGAATTTATTTCAATTCCTAAAAGAGTTTCAAGTGTTCTTCCAATCGAAGTGTCTGCTTTTAGCATTCCAGGTACTGGTTTTATGGCAATTTTTTTTAATAGAATCAACAGCTCTGCTGAAATTTCATTAGAAATTTGATTTATTGTATTAACCAAATCCTGAAGCGGATTTGATATTTTACTTTCAATTAACTTGTGTAAATCAAGTTGTGTAATATTCAAAACGTACAAGCCATCCTCAAAAGCAATTATTCCTAAAATATCGTTTGCTTTTGAGTATGCCCCTAATCCTTTGAACCAAATTCTTGGATCACCATTTTTAGTATTCGGACGATATAATGATGCAACTGAATTTACTAATAAATCAGATGAGATTAAAAATGAAGTAATTTGTATTTTACTTTCCTTCCCTTGTTTTTGTAGTTCAAAATCGTGAATCCTACTGGCTTTTAAATAGGTTCGTACTGAACCTGTAGCATCCATAATCGACTTTTTTAGTCCAGTTCCAGTTGGTTCAATCAGACAAAGTTCAACAGATTTTTCAGTTAGAAGTTTTATCCTACTTATTTCAAGGTTTGTTAATTGCCTCATACTACTTTTTATAAAACTGTATCAAAACTTCTTTAATCAAAGGTTCTGCAAATTCGACAATAAAATCCTCTTTATCTCTTGTTAATATGTATTCGCCAATTTTAAAATGAGCTATACTGCATCTTATTCTATAAATCCAATAAGCAGTGACCGTATGAATAAATTTATTATAATCTGTAAGACTTATATTAACATGTGTTTTTACCGAAGAAGTACTTATAAAAGAATCTACATCCGTTAATAAAGCGTTATACTTCGTTAAATCATTTAAAAATAAACTACCACCCTTATTCTTGCCAAATTTTATAAAGATTTCTTCACCCAGAGCTTGATATGGTTTAACTCCATTCAGTTTTAATGCTAAACTAAAAATATTGGAACATTTTGATGAAATTAGGTCATATAATTGATCATTTTCAGTTCTGGTGTATTCATTAAGCAAACTACCAATTAAATTACTATCAGTTGTTATATTTAACGTTTGGATTTTTTTTATTAATGAGTAATCAAACTCTAACTCCAAAAGATGGTATAATTTTAAATACCTTTCAAATGAATGTTTTTGGTCCAAGGCTCTGAAAATGCTGTCTTGTGCGTAAAAATCAAGCTCTTTTAACTCATCTGGTATCGTAATTGTAGGAATTTGTTTTTTATAATAATTTATTACGTTTGTGTTTTCTGATATTTTAAACCCACCCCAAACCGCTGATGTTGAGCTGTATTTTAAATGAAATTCATCGATATAATCTTTATGAATTAAAAGATAATTATATTTAAATGTATAATCAGGTAATGCAATATCGGCTAATTCACATTCCTTTAAATACGCATAAAATTGAAAACCACTTAGAGACGCAGTTTCAAACTTATGATCCTTGAGATAAAATATATCTCCTATTGAAACGCCAGCTAATTCAATAGTCGTGTTTGATACACTGCTGTCATAGGAATTATTTAGGAGCTCTATTCTATGAACGACAAAATCATCTAATTGAAGGAATTTCAAACTCGCTGAATATGAGTATTCGAAACAAGCTGTCAAATTATTTATTTGATTTATACCAACCAAATTATTTTGAATTTCTGAAATAGTCATTTTAACTTGTAGCAACTTTTAAACTTTCAATAAAAGATTCTTCCCCTTCATTCATAAAATACTCTCTAAAACCATCCATTATTGTTTTTCTTAATGCAACACCTACATTGCTTTTCTTTGAATCTATTCCTCTTTTTATCTCATTAAATTGTGCTAAATCCAAACAGTCTACACTCTCTTGGCTTTGTTTTAACGTTGTCAACAATTTATGAAGCGCCAAGTCCATCCTTGCTTCTCTTTTTTCGTCAATCTTAAACTTTGAAACTGCTGCAAAAAAAGCTTTCATTGTATTTTCTTCACTTAACCAGTTTTTAAAACTTGATAGCTCTAAAGAGTTATTATATATCCTAAATATCTCTTCATCTATTTCACAATATTTTGCTAAATATTTTTTAAAACAAATATAATTTTCATTTAATTCAGTTTCAGTTGATGATAAAATATCATCCTCATTAAGTTTTTTCACTACTAAGTTGTCTCTATCTGTTTCTGGACTTTTTGTAAGAAAACTATAATATGCATTTACAATTCTATCAAAGGCAAATTTTTTGGATTTACTTCTTATTGCATTATCTTTTTCAACATACAACTCTAACCCATCTATATCCTTACATAAACTATTCTTTAATGTCATAAATAATAGTTCAACTTGATGCCTCATTGACATTGGTTTTTGTCCAGAGTTAAGAACTATTAATCTATAGATTAAGTGATTAATCTGTTTTTCAAACCAAATTTCAAGTAATAATTTTTGATTTTCCTGTAACTCGACTCCATCCTTTGATAAATCGTCAATTATATAAGTCCTCTGCAAGCCATCAAGAATGTAAATCTGTTCACTATTAATTAATAGCTTCTCTATTGAAGCAAAATCATCGCTGTCAATAAGTTTTAGATATTTCTCTACTTGTGAAAATTCTACTGCTAAAGTTATTGTTGGTAATAATGCACCTTTCTTGAAATCCTCTTTCAATCGCGAATATTTTTTTGGGTCAACTCTTTTTCGTTGAATTTCAAATTTGTCAAAATCATCACCAACGAGATTAATATAATCTTTAGCAAGAATTTCAACATATAGAACATTTGTATTAGTTCTAAGGTCTTTGGTTTTTCCAATTATTTTAAGACTTGACATGTTTTATTTTTTTTACTTTATATTTTTTAATATTTCCAACGCTACAGCACGAGCCATTAACGGAGGAACTGCATTTCCAACTAGAGTAAACTGTGGTACTTCAAATTTACGCTTATTTCCACCGGTTGAACGTTTTCCTTGAAAAACAAATGAATCATCAAATGATTGCAATCTTGCCATTTCACGAACTGTTAATGCTCTAGGACTTGAAAAGTGTATATAATCATCTGGGATCGTCATTACTGTTGGGCTTTGTGAATCAGGTTTTAAAACATTATAATTTCTTTTTTCTGAGCCTAATCCAATTTTTAATAACTCTTTTTTTGCTAAATCATAATCTCCTGTTTTTAAGATTACACTAAGTCGTTTTACGACATCATCATTTTGTTTACTAGTCTTATGGTTATGAAGTGGAACTACTAAGTGGGTTAAAATATTATCAAGCTCTTCATTGTTTCGGACATAAAAAGGAGTTTTTGCATTTGAAAATCTTTCATTCAATCTTCCTTTTTTTGACCATTCTGAATATGTTAAGCCACTTTTTTCATTGGGTTTTCCGCAGATGGATCTTTTTTGTACTAGTGATTTCATCTTTTCAGTAGAACCATTATACTTTGCCTTTAGGTTTACCTTCTCATAATCATATTTTTCATCATCATTCCCAATAAAATCTAAATCAAATAATGCTTCAAAAACTGTTACTTTTTCTTTTTCGCTTACAGTTGGAGGGACATCTCTGATTAATTTTTGATCTTTTCTACATCCAATAAATAATACGCGTTCTCTATTTTGCGGAACACCATAATTTGAAGCTAAGGCAACAAATGGCTGCTCTATATTGTATAATCTTATTTGTGATAAAATTAATTCGAATTCTTTTTCTTTTTTTGCTTGTTTGACAAAAACTTTCAAACCATCCATACACTCGTCAAATGAATATGTATATATTTCTAGCGAATTAATTATTTCATTTACTTCATCAATATGATTCTTGGATGGTTTTAAATTTTTAAAGGCTTCGCGAATTCTGTCAACAATAGATTCGGGTTCAATTGAAGTTAGGAAATTGTTAAAATCTGCTACAAAAAAGTCATTATCTAAATCATTGAATGCTTTTTCGTTAATTACTTTTTTTCTAATATAGGCTAGTTCATTAGTTCTTTTTAAAAGATTAAAACCATGCCTTATTGTACTTATACTAGAATCGGTTTTGCTCGTTTTGTAATCAACAATTTTTGGTGTAAGTATTCTGAATTTATTTTCAATGTTTTGGATATATTGTTCCTTTAAACCGTCAATCTTAGTTTCTTCACTAGATTCAAATTTTAAGCGCTGGTTGTAGCAATCTAAAATAAATTGCTGTTTTTTTTCATCTTGTCGTAACCTAGCAATGAAGTTAATTAATTGATGAAACTCTTTTAAGTCCACAATAGATCTTATTTCTTGCAATATCATCTCACGAACGCGTCCTTCTTCTTTTGTTAAAATACCTTTAACATTTTCCATTACAAAATATTTAGGACGCAATTGTCTAATTACTTTTAAATAGTGAGAAAATAAATCATCTTTTTTATCGAATTTTTTCCTTTTCCCTGCCAAACTAAAACTTTGGCACGGAGGTCCACCGCAAACCACATCAACCTGTTTACCTTTAAGGCCTTTAATCAAGTTATCTAAAAAGTCAGGTTCCGTAATATCTTGACGTAAAAATTCTGCGTCAAGACCTAATTGATGATTGTATCGTGCAAGATGTGTTAATTCGCAGTTTTCATTTATGTCACTTCCAAGTAAAAAGTCATATAGGCGTTTTCCGTCTTCTGCTTGTAAAAACCCTTCACTGAAACCACCTGCTCCAGCAAATAAATCTACAAATGTAAATCTTTCTTTTCCCTTGTAGTATTCTGGATCTTCAGATACAAGCTTAGTTTCCGAATTACTTTTTCTCCCATTTACAAATGATAGGATTTTTTCTTTTATCTTTTTATCTGTTAGTTGGCTTAGTGGGGCATTAGATATATGCTTTTCTATTTCTTGTTTGATGAAAGACAAGAAATTATTTATCGATTTATAGCTATACTCACTATCCTTGACTTTTTGGTTCTTATTATCCCAATCTTTCTTTTTTATTTTTTCACCAGTAGAAACTTTTACCTGTGTTTCCTTTTGTCTAATCACAAGATGGATAGGATAAAGCCTGTTTTTGTCTGCTTTGCTATCAAGATAATATTTAACATTTGCCATAAGGTGGGTCTTTAAGGATACGGACAAATTTACGGACAGATTTAATTAAAGCAATTAATTCTTCAAATAATTATTAACAAAAATGAAATTGCTAAGTTTTGTAGCAAATATTACTTTGTGTTTTATAAATTATTAAGGGTTTATCTTAAACCCTTACTGATCTTTTTGATTAATTTAAAATCAAGTAATAATTGTATATTTATAAAATGAAAAAAAATATACTACTCTTTTTTTCTTTCTTTTTGGTTTGTTCTCTTTCGATAAGAGGACGTGAAGTGGCGGCATCCGTTGATAAATCAAATTTAGATAAGATTGTAGGGAGCTGGTCTGAAGCCCACAATAACTGGGATCTAAAAAAGTTTAATGAGTTGTATGCTTCTGATGTACTTTTCTATTGTCAACAATTAAAAAAAGAGGCTTGTGTTTCTAAAAAGTCCAGCTTATTTAAGCCAGATGAAGTTTTTAGCCAAAAAATTATTTCTGAAATTTCTTACGACCTCTATTCTAATAATGTAGTAAAGGCTTCATTTATTAAGGAAGTTAAAACAACTAAACGGGTAAAGGAATATCCGTCTTATCTTTTATTATATAAGTACGGTAGCGATTACAAAATTGTTGGCGAAAGCGATTTGGTTACTGACAGAAATTTGAAATATAAGCTAGATGTAGACAATCTTGTATTGTCTTCCTTACCTTATAAATCTTCGAAATTGACGGATGAAAATAATTCAAGTAATTTTTCAATATATCTCATCTTTATTCTTTTTTTTGGATTGGTAGGAGTTGTGTTTCTTTTTTATTTGAGGAGTCAGAAAAAAACTGTTGTGGTTCCTGTAATAAGTCCAGTCATTATGCCAATTGTTATAGCAGATGATATTCTTCAAGCGAAAGAAAAATTAGAACCATTAAGTGTTTTGACTGAAGAAGAAATAAATAGAAAAAAAGGATTTGAATTTGAAAAGTATATTGTTGAAAAGTTCCCAAAATCATATTTTAAAATATTGGTTTGGCGTGGCGATAAAGGAGTAAATGGTAGATATGCAGAATCTAATGCCGAGCCTGATATTGTTTTTGGTTTTACTCATAATGGGATAGAAAAGAAGATAGCTGTTGAATGCAAGTTTAGAAGTTATCGTTTTAATAATGCATTAGATATTGGTGCCAGTCAATTCAAACGTTACAAGCAGTTTGAAGTTGATCAAAATATAGATGTGTATGTGGTTTTTGGAGTTGGTGGCCTACCAGATAATCCTATTGATTTGTATTTGCTAAAACTATCAGATCTAATGTCAAATATAGTCGATGTTGAAACACTCAATAAATCGTGTAAAGCCATTGGAATTGATTTTCATTATAAAAATGATATTGAAAAACTTACATAATAAACTAAAGCTATAGCAAATTGAAGTTAGATGAAAAATTAAGCAAAGGCCTTACCGGTATTGCTGGAGAATATTTTGTAGCAGCGGAACTCTCCAGACGTGGGTTTATGGCTTCGATTACTTTAAGAAATAATGATAGTATTGATATTCATGCATCAAAGCTCTCAAATGATAAGATATTTGCGATTCAAGTAAAATCAAACCAATCAGGAAAAGCTGTTTGGGTTTTGAGTGAAAAGTCGGAAATTCACCATAAAGAAAACTTTTTTTATGTTTTTGTTGCTTTGCGTGGTGAAAATGAAAGACCTCATTATTTCATAGTACCTAGCAAAAAAGTTGCAGAATATGTAAAAGAGGGGCATTCTAATTGGTTAGCAAAGCCAGGTAAAAAAGGCCAAGCTCACAATGATAGTTCTATGAGAAAGTTTGATGACAAAAATGGAGAATTTTTAGAAAAGTGGGATTTGCTATCATAATGATTAACTTTACGCAAATAAAATACCCAATGAAACACCTCCTTCTCCTAATCACCCTCTTCCTAGCAAACATCACCTTGGCGCAAGATGATAACCCCATTCATATATCAGAAGTAATGCCTCAATTTAAAGGAGGAGAAGAAAAGAGAGTGGAATTTTTAAGCAAAAAAATTAAATATCCCAAGGCTGCTAAAAAAGCAAAAATGGGAGGGATGAGTTACATCACCTTTGTAGTAGAAAAAGATGGAAGTATTTCAGATGTAAAAGTATTGAAACCCAATGCAGGTTGTCCGCCATGTGATGAAGAAGCAATAAGAGTAACCAAGTTAATGCCCAAATGGATTCCGGGTGAACAGGATGGGAAGAAAGTACGGGTGCAGTTTAATATGCCACTAAAGTTTACTCCTAAACAATAATTTAATATGAAACAATTGCTCTTTGCAGGAATTAGTCTGTTTGTTACCGCAACCTCCATTGCTCAAACGGATACAACTTATTATACTAAGGACTGGAAGAAATGTGAGAAAGCAGAAGCGGAATATTACAGAACTTCAGTTAAGCAGGGTGAACTGTACTTGGTGCATGATATGTACATGAAAACAAACACCCCACAAATGATTGCTTATTGCAGTAGCATTGATCCCAATCTTATAAACGAAGGAAAATCAATTTTTTATTTTGAATCTGGGGAGAAAAGTAGCGAAGGTAATTATACTAATGATAAAAAGGTGGGTATTTGGACAACGTGGGATGAAGATAGAAAGGATTCACTGGTAATTGACATTTTTATTGATGGTACCTATCAAAATATACACGTGCCTAAATCACAAAGTTTTAACAGAGAAATGAATGTGAAGTATATGTCGGAAATAATGCCTGAATATAATGGCGGGGGATCAGAAAGAATAAAGTTTATTTCTAAAAATGTTGTATGCCCTAAGGTGATTCGTGATAAAGGAATTTCGGGTACCAGCTATGTAACGTTTGTAGTTGAAAAAGATGGTAGTATCAGTGGCGTAAAGTTATTAAGAGATTTTGTTAACTGTCCAGAATGTGATCAGGAAGCATTGCGTGTTGTAAAAATGATGCCCAACTGGATACCAGGTTTGCAGCACGGAAGACCTGTGAGAGTGCAATTTAATATGCCAATAAAGTTTAAAGCTAAATAGCTGTTTTAATGAAAAATGTACTCCTCCTTTCACTTCTTTTTTTATTTTCCTGTGCAGCACCAACCTTTGAAGAAGCGGGTGGTGTTCGTGTGGTTTTGGAAGCTCACAATGCAGATCCTACACAACTGGAAAGAATAAAATCTATTATTACACAACGTTTGAAGTCTTTTGGTATTGATAATCCAACCGTTCGTGCGGGTGAAAAACCAGAACAATTGATTGTAGAAATTCCAGGTAAGTTGCATGACATGCAACGCATTCGCAAACTATTGCAAAGCACCGCCAAATTGGAATTCTGGGAAACGCATGAAAACAAAGAGCTGTATGAAAAAATTGCAAAGCTAAATACGGTATTAAGCGAAGAATTGTTCCCAGAGTTGAAAGATACAGTTGTTGAAGAAGTAAAAGCAAATTTAGAAGGAGTATCTATGGAGAAACAATTTGCAGCGCAGAAATCGGAGAAAGAAATAGAAGAGGAGAAGATGAAGAATGCACAAAAACAGAATCCCTTGTTTGCCTTGTTGAACCCAGCCGTGAGATACGATGGTCGCAATTATGAATTGATGGATGGTCCTGTCGTAGGAATGGCACTCTTAAAAGATACCAGCAAAATAAATTCCTATTTCAATTCACCAACAGCAAAAAAAATTTTTGGAAGTGGAGTAAAGTTTTTGTGGACACTAGAACCCATAAAAGAAACAAAAGATATTATTCATCAACTGGTAGCCATAAGAATCACTCGTACGGGTAAAGCAGCCTTGTACGACAACATAATTGAAGATGCGAAAGTCTCGGACAGTGATTGGGGGCCGCAAATATCCATGACCATGCAAAAAGTAGCAGCCATGGATTGGCATAAACTAACCAGAGACAATATTGGAAGATCAATAGCCATTGTAGTGGATGATCAAGTGTATTCTTATCCATTTGTAAATTCAGAAATTCCAGGAGGAGTTGCCGTTATTTCAGGAAATTTCACACAACAACAAGCACAAGATTTTGCAAGTGTTTTGAAAGCAGGATCTTTACCTGTCCCAGTGAAAATTGTTTCGGAGGAAGTGGTTACTGGGAAAAGTGAAAAGAATTATAAATGATGAATGAAAGCTGTGTGCAATGAGAACGCAGATTGGATATGATTTTCATGATAAGGTATGATTTTTTGTGCTAGGGTAGTTTAGATTTTTTAAAGGAGAATGCTTCTAAAATAGATTCAATTTCTTATTTCCAATTTTAAGTCCTAGAAGGTTAATAGTCTGCGTCACTCATTTTCTTTTTGCTTTCCCTAATAATTAATCTAATTTCGCTTATACTTCATACTCACTCAAATCTCTTATCATGAAAACCATTTTCACAACCATTTTAATTATTGCTGCATCATTAACTGCTCTTGCGCAAGCTCCATCCTGGGTATGGGCAAAAAGTGCAGGCAACATGTGGTATGAAGAAGCAACAGCCATTGCCATTGACGCTAGCGGCAATACCTATATTACTGGTTTTTATAACGAAGCAAATCCTACATCGTATACGATCAGTTTTGGAACAAGTACCATTACGTCCGTTTTGGGGAAGGATGCATTTGTTGCCAAATATGACCCAACTGGAACATTGCTATGGGTGCGCAGTGCAGGCGGAACCGGTGACGACCTTGGAAAAGGAATTGCTGTGGATGCAAGCGGAAACGTTTATATTACCGGACAGTTCAGTAGCACATCCATGGTGTTTGATACAGTTACGATCAGTACAACTGCATTCAACGATGCATTTATTGCAAAATACAATTCCTCCGGTGACATCCTCTGGGCGAAAAAAGTGGGCGGTGCAGGAGGAGACTATGGTTATAGCATAGGTGTGGATGCAGCATCCAACTGTTATATCACCGGTTATTTCAACAGCAGCACAGTAATAATTGGCAGCAGCACACTCTCTAATCCTTTTTCGGGTACGGGTGGTTATCAGTTCTTTATTGCAAAGTATGATGCATCCGGAAACCCTGTATGGGCAAAAGCCACAACCAGCAGTTCGCAAAGTATCGGTAACGACATAGCCGTGGATGCTGCCGGAAATTCCTATGTGACGGGATTCTTTTCCAGCGCTGCAACGTTTGATGCCATTTCACTTACAGGTGCAGGCAAAGATATTTTTATTGCGAAATATGACCCTTCCGGAACAGCGGTTTGGGCGAAGAGCGCAAACGGCACCGCGGAAGACATGGGTATGAGTATAGCCATTGATGCGTCCGGAAATTCATACATGACAGGTTATTTCAAAGGCAACTCCATTGTGATTGGCGGAACAACATTAACAAATTCAGGCGCTCCTGATCCTGACATACTTGTTGCGAAATACGATGCTGCAGGTACCCTGCAGTGGGTGAAAAAGCCTGTAGCCTATGGATTTGATATGCCGCTGGGCATTGCCGTGGATGCGCTTGGCGACTGTTATGTAACGGGTTATTTCAAGGGCTCGTCCATCATTTTCGGGACCACTACCTTGTTCAGTTCGGGCGCTACCGGTCCTATCGGAGATTTTTTTACAGCCAAATACAGCACCACAGGAACAGCGATGTGGGCAAAAAATCTGGTGTCGTCAGCCGGAGCATGGGGAGCCGGTGTTGTTGTTGATGCAGCTTATGCTACTTATTATACTGGATTTTTCGAAGATCTTTCACTTGCGTTCGGCAGCACCACACTCAATGCCAGCAATCGTGAAATATACATTGCAAAGCTTGGTCCTTCGTCAACCGTTGGTATTGACGGTGTTTTCAGTAATGATCAGATAATCGTGTTTCCAAATCCGGCAACAGGAAGTGTTACCTTCACGCATAAAAATAACAGCAAGGTGGAGCTGAGCAATGTGCTAGGGGAGGTTATCTACACTGCTAAAGTAGACGGTGAGCAAACCACGCTGGATGTTTCCCATTATGCAACAGGAACCTACTTTTTAAAAATAGTTTCTGATGCAGGAAGTGTCACAAAAAAAATCGTGATTCGCTAGAGTTGGTTCTTATTTATCAACATAAGAAATATGTTTCAATTTATTTTGTGCAAAAAATAAACAGCAAAGAGGATGAAGTTCATCCTCTTTGCTGTTTTATAGAAGTTTCTTAAAAAGAAATAATAAAATCCCTTGCCCCGTCCCGATCCCGATAGTCCCGATCCCGATAGCTATCGGGACTATCGGGATCGGGACTATCGGGATCGGGATCGCGAGTAGAGAATCCCACATGTGCGTAATTCACTGCTCCCGATAGCTATCGGGACGGGGCTAAAGAGTAAGCTTATTACTTAAAAAAAACTAAATATAATCCCTAGCCCCGATTGAAGAGGAAATCCTTTGGCTTTTTTGCCAAAGATTGAATCGGAAAGCCTGCCTGCCGGCAGGCAGGCGGGTGAATGAATGTTGCGAAGGAAAAGGATGGTGCTACTAAAAAAATTCATCTTAAATTCAAACTAAACTCCCTTGTAACTATTCGATATACTTGAACGTCATACGTGCGAAAATTCAAAAATGCATCTATGAAAATTAAGTTACTTCTATTACTACTTATTCTTACAAATACACTATCAGCACAACAAAAGCTCGAACTAACAGGGCAAGTAAAAGATGCCACATCAAAAGATAACCTGGAGTTTTGTAATGTTATTATATATAATCAAAAAGATAGCTTAATAACAGGTGGCGTAACCAGCGACAAAGGCTTTTTTACCATCCCTCTGGATGCAGGAACCTACAAAGTTGTTGTAAGTAATATCGGGTACAAACCGGATACAACTCAAGCGTTCGAGATGAACGAAAACAAATTTCTGGGTGTGATAAAACTGAAGCAAGATGCTGCCTTATTGAAAGAAGTTGCCGTGACATCCCGCTCTGACGAAAATCAATTGGATAAAGATGTACAAATAGTTACCGATAAAATGAGAGTTGGAGCAGCCAATGCGAAAGAAGTGCTAGAAAAAGTAAACGGTGTTACCTACGATAGGTTCAACAACAGTATAAAAGTAGATAACAACAGCAAAGTGATTATATTGGTAGATGGAATGGAGAAAGATCAAGAATATATTAAAAATTTATCGCCCGATAGATTAAAGAAAGTTGAAGTGATACGCGACCCCGGTGGACGTTACGGGTTGGAAGGCTATTCGGCAGTGATTAATATTATTCTTAAAAAGATTATCGCGGAACTGATATTCAAGTGAATAATCAAACCTTGCTGGATGCTGATGCGAATCAAAAAAAATACGTTCCCATGCAGAACGAACTCAATGTATCTTTAAATTATGTTTACAACAAAGTAAATCTCTACGGTACGTATAATAGTAGTATCAACAATTTTAATTTTGATGCGAATACAAAAAAAGAATACGGAAGTGGTTTGGTTATCGAAAATAAAAAGAGGGGTGATAGGAATATGCATGTAAAGGAGGTTACAAATTCATACACCTTGGGTGCCGATTATTATATCAACCCCAAACATACCATTAGTTTTGAAAGTGATCTGTCGGCCGCCCCATTGAAATACAACAGTACTTCACAAGAGTATACTATAGATTATTCCAACGCAGGAACTTCTTTTCTGAATTTCAATTCCAGTTCCCTGCAAACATCGTCCAATATGAATTCAAAAAATAACTTGTTTTACAATGGTAAACTGGACGAGAACAATTTAATAAATGCCAGTTTTAATTATTCAATTTTGAATTCCACCACCACCAATCATTACAATGATGATTTACTAAATGTGACCAACCAGAAGGGGAATGATACTAAAAATTCAAGTAAATTTTATGTAGAGTATACACATACCTTCAAGAAACAAATGAATGTGCAAATTGGGTATGGCAATGCATGGCAACAACAGAATAACAAATTAACATCCGACAGTATCACCAATAATTTTAAGTACATCGATTTTCGCCATAAGTTATATGCATATTATTCATGGCAGCTAACTAAAAAGCTAGGAATAAAAATAGGTGCAGCTACAGAAACAAGCGCCCCCAATGCGGACGGAATAAAACGTCACTATATTATTGCTCAGCCTTATGCCGATATTAAATACGCTCCTTCGCAAAACTTGGGCATTAAACTAAAATTTCGTGCAGACAATCGTTACCCGGATGTTGAAGAAACAAATCCATTTACATCCTTTATTGATGTACAAAGTATACAAACTGGAAATCCGTATCTGAAACCGGAAGTGACAAATAAAGTGTCGATGCAGATAGATATCCTTGGAGGATTATTCACCATTGAACCGTATTACCATTTCTCCAACAACTACATAACCACAACTGGAACTTTGCGCAGTGATAACATATTTGAATACAGTTATAACAATGCGGGCAACTACGTAAGATATGGATCAGAGGCACGTTTGACGATTCCTTTTTCAAAATCAATTTTTTTGCAGACAGATGTTGATGTGTTCAGCAATAGCATTAAATATGCAACCACATCAAACAGTTTTAACTTTTGGACCATGTCAAGTCAATTGATTTATCAGAATCCTAAATATTCTACAGTTGCTGGTTTACAGTATCAAAAAAATCTTGTAAGATATATTACAGCGCAAGGATATGATAAAGGAGACAATGATTATTGGATTGCCTTTGTGCAACAGCCATTCTTTAAAGAGAAATTAAATGTGATGCTTTTGTATTTTATTCCAACAAATTTTGGGTGTGACTTTGATCAAGGCGGTTATTTGAAAACTCAATCCTACCAAGAAACTAAGACGTACGATATCAGTATTCTTAAAAACGTAGTGATGGTTCAACTGAGTTATCGTTTTAGCAAAGGAAAATCCGCCAATAAAACAGAAAAGAATATAGAGCAGGAGGAAGGAAGGAAAAAAGGAATTTTTTAGTTTCTGCTTTGGTGCTGAGTTTTTTGTATTGAATGTTAAGTTGAATGTTTTGGAGCATATTCATTTTAATATTTTGGAGCACGTGCTTTTTCGTCCTAATTTTCATTGTCCCGCCTGCCTGCCGGCAGGCAGGCTTTATGCTGCAATTTAAAATCCCTAGCCTCGTCCCGATAGCTATCGGGAGAAGAGAATCCCGCACGTGTGGGAGAAACGGAAAGCCTTTAGGCAGACGGGTGTAAGTATATTACGAAGGAAAAGGATAATGCTACTAAGAATGAAAGTGCTTCAAAAAATGAAAGTGCCCCCAACAACTCAAATTAAAATCCCTAGCCCCGTCCCGATGGCTATCGGGAGTAACGGAAAGCCCGCACGAAGGAGGACTTGTAGTGAAAAGCCTGCCTGCCGGCAGGCAGGCGGGTGTGAGTTTATTATGAATGAAAATGGTTGTGCTCCAAAAAGATAATGAAATTATTTACCGATACAGAACCTGAGATTGTGCATGTATGTAGGCCTTTGGCAGATTGAGGTACAGAGAAAGTACAAAAGTTCACCAAATGCCATATGACTCAATCGTAGTAAATCGTACAAGCGTTTATTTTTATTTTTTTGCTGATTTATTGCAAACATAAATATAAGATTTTTTTATTGATGTTAATATCTTTTTTTGCAAATGTTGAACCTGCTTTTATTAAAGGCTTCGAGCGTCTCAATTCAAATAATGCTACTCCCAAGAATGATTATATCAAATATAGTCTTTTTAAATTTGAGGCATTTCTTTGTAAACAAATTCGTCTTTCACTTTTTCTTGATTTGGATTTTCTTTTTTTGAAGTAATTAATATAGAAACGATATACGCTTACAAAATGAATTTTCGTATTTTTGATATATGTGTTACTCTGTCTCTTCAAAATTATCCGGCATTCAGATAAAACAACTGGAAAATGATTTTTCTACCGAATTGGAAGAAAAGGAAGTTCCTGAGTTTTATGTTGCTTCTGGTTTCTCTCATCCTAAGTTACCTGTAATAACTTCTGAACAGAAGTTTAAAAATTATCGTTGGGGATTAATTCCTCATTGGGCAAAAGATTGGGAAGCAGCGAAAAAAAGTAGAGTTCAATGCTTAAATTCAATTGGCGAAGAAGCTGATTCTAAACCATCATTTAGAGATGCTATTAAGAACGGCCAATTTTGTATTATCCCCGTTAATGGTTTTTATGAATGGCATCATTTTAATGATGAGAAATACCCTCATTTTATTTATCCGAAAGATCAATCTGTCTTTCTTTTGGCAGGATTGTATAATCAGTGGACGAATAAAGCAATTGATGAAGTGCATGATACTTTTACTATCATAACTACCCGCGCTAACGATAGAATGGAGTGGATTCATAATTCAAAAAAGAGAATGCCTGCTATTCTTAATTTGAATGATGCAAAGACATGGTTAGATACAGGTATTTCGTATGAACAGAAAAAGCAATTGCTTGAACCCTTCGATTCAGGTTTAATGGCAGATAATCCAATTAGTAAGCTTATTACTTCTCGAAAGGAAAACCCTAATAATCCAAAAGTGATGGAGCCTTTTGAATACCCTGAACTGGCTCTAAGTTAGTTTTTCATTTTTGTTCGCGGTAAATCAACCTCAGTTGGATAGGGCGCACGATGTGTTGAACTCACATCTTGTTTTATTTGTTCATGCACTTTGAATTGCCTTCCACTTGAATTCGAGTAACGTGGATCAGAATGAAAGGCATCTTTGCCATCTTGGTTATAGTAACTGTCGGAAAATGAAAATCAACTTCAACTGTGCCATATAACAGATAACATCCTCCACCTTTAAATGGATAATTAACTAAACTATTTGCGAAATGTGCAGTGTCAAAATATTCTCCTTCTGCATCTATCCAAGTTCCGAAATACATAGTTCCTGCCTTAGTTGGTACTTGCTTAGTTGAAACCAAGTAAGCTAGCATCTTTATTTGCTTTTTATGATGCTGCAATAAGTCCTTTGCCATTACATCTCCGCGATACTTCGTTTGCAATAAATCAAATGGTGAGCAGGAAACAGGAAAGCTTAAAATTTCAATTTCGTCAAACCCATCTTCAAAATCGGAGCGTTCCAAAACGGGTAATTTATATTCTTTAACTGGTTCATGTAGCAACATCCAATTTCTGTTTTCTGGTTTGAAGTTCACCAATATCAATCTTGCAGCTAACATTAATTCATTTTTTGTTTTTCCAGTAAAACGAAATGCACCGATGAATATTAAAGTTTGCATTCCCTCAATGCCGACTGAAATACGATTAATAAAATCTTCCATTGATTTGTATTCACCGTTTTTTTCTCTTTCCTCTACAATGGAATTAGCCAATGTGGAATTTAAACTTTTTAAATGCATAAAACCTAAGTAAACATCACTCCCATAAACCATTGTTTCATACAAGCTTTTGTTTACGCAGGGGTTATTAATATTCCCGCCCGACATTCGTGCTTCATGAACATAGATTTCAGGTCGATAAAATCCTCCTCCGTTATTTATTGCCGACACCATAAATTCTATTCCGTAATAAACTTTCAAATAAAGACTTTGATAACTTTCAACTGCATAGGAAGCGGAATGTGCCTTGCAAAATGAATAACCCGCAAATGATTCAATTTGTCGGTAAACCTCTTCGCTTAATTTAAGCGGATGCCCTTTTTTCTCGCAGGATAAAAAGAATTGTTCTTTGACAGTATGTAATTCTTTAAGTGATCTGCTTTTTCCACTAATTGCCCTTCGCAGAATATCACCATAAGCAGCTTCAAGCCCTGCATAATGCAAAGCAATTTTAATTACATCTTCTTGGTACACCATTACTCCGTATGTTTCGCCAAGCTGTTCTTTAAAAACATCGTGAAAATATTCAAACTTATCTGGATTGTTGTGGCGAAAAATATATTCTTTCATCATTCCGCTTTGTGCAACACCTGGACGAATGATACTTGATGCAGCTACCAGCACTTTGTAGTTGTCACATTTTAAACGCCTAAGCAATCCTCGCATTGCAGGACTTTCAATGTAAAAGCATCCAAGTGTTTTTCCTCTACTTAAAAACTCGTTGCACTTTGCTTCATTTTTAGAAATGGAAACATCTTTGATATTTACTTTTATTCCGCGATTCTTTTCAACCAACTTCACTGTGTCGTCAATTGTTCCTAAGCCCCTTTGGCTAAGTATATCGAATTTCTCAAATCCGATGTCTTCCGCTATGTGCATATCAAATTGCACAATTGGAAATCCTTTAGGTGGCATTTCCAAAGCAGTAAAATTGGTGATGGGTTCTTCAGAAATAAGAATACCACAAGAGTGCATACTCCTTTGGTTTGGATACTTCTCCAGCATCATTCCGTATTCCTCAACCAACTTTACAATTGAATTTTTATCGTGCGAAGCCATTGGAGATTTTGCTAATACATCCAATTCCTCTTTTGGTAAACCAAATACCTTCCCAACCTCGCGAAATATCGAACGATACTTAAACTCAGCTATTGTTCCACAAAAAGCAACGTGATTTGGATCAAAGCGTTTAAATATATAATCCAAAATAAAATCTCTCTCTTGCCACGACCAATCAATGTCAAAATCTGGAGGACTTTTGCGACTTGAATTTAAAAAGCGTTCAAAATATAAATCCAATTCGATTGGACAAATGTCTGTGATTCCTAAACAATAACTAACTATGCTATTTGCACCGCTACCACGCCCAACGTGCATAAATCCTCTACTGTTGCTGTATCGGATAATATCCCAGGTTATTAAGAAGTAGCCTCCAAAATTTAAATCGTCAATTACTTTTAGTTCTTTTAATACTCTTGCGTGCGCTTCTTTATTATTTTTACCGTAGCGTTTAATTAGTCCTTCGTTTGCTAAGTTTTCTAAAAGTAATTTGTCTCCAAGTTTACTTTTTGTATAATATCTTTTATTTCGTGGCGTATTGAAAATAAATTCAAAATTGCAATCATCTATCAGTCGTTCGGTGTTCTTTACTATTTCAGGGTAGTCGCTATATTTTGAAAGTAATTCATCTAGCGGAAGCATTGCTTCCGTTGTTTTGCAGTAATCATCACTCGTTAGTTTTGATAAAATAATGTTTGTGTCAATTGCCCTAAGAATCTTGTGAAGGTTAAATTCCTTTTTAGTTCTAAAAGTAACTGGATGAAAAACAACCATCTTCTCTAATTTATCTTTCCACTCATCTCTAAAGAGTTTTATTAACTGTTCCGAACGAATACCGATGTACTCATTGTCTCTTAAAACCAATGGTATGTTTTCCATTGGATATATTACTGCGACATTAATGAATTCAGGTGCATATTCAGGAAGTGGTGTATTCTCAAAATTATGCTTTGTAAGTAAGCGGCACATTTCTCCAATTCCATCTTTTTTTTTTGCTATTCCTACAAAATGTAATTTATTGTTGTATCGAAACTCAATTCCAACAAGCGGTTTAATTTCAACAGCTTTACAAGCTTTTATAAAATCATATATACCAGTAACCGTATTAATGTCTGTTAGAGCCATCGCTTTAACATTGCATTCTTTGGCTTTCTGCACTAATTCATCTAATGGAATTGTGCCGTAACGTAGACTATGATATGAATGACAATTAAGGTACATCTTACTTTTTTTTATCTTTCATTTTTGTACCTGCACAACGAGTAATTGCATCAAAGCCAAAACGATTTTTCATTTTGTCAATTGCTTGATATAAAGACATCATTTCTGTTGTGTCATCGAACATATCTATTTGATAAGTTCCATGAACTAAGCTTGTAAAGCGAATTCCTATTAAACGTAAACGCATTCTTCGATTATACAGTTTGTCAAATAAGTCATTTACTTTATCAATTAAAATATGATCGCAAGAAGTATATGCAATTCTGCATTGCTTTGTTTCCGTATCAAAATTGTTGTATCGTATTTTGACAACAACGGTTGAAGTCAACCATTTTTCAGAACGTAATTGATAAGCAAGTTTTTCAACCATTCCAACTATTAATGCTTTTAATCTTGGAATATCTATCGTATCTTTTTCAAAAGTATGTTCTGTCGAAATTGATTTTCTTTCTGAAAAAGGTTCAACAGGACTATTATCAATTCCATTTGCTTTTTTCCATAACTCAATCCCGTTCTTGCCTATCATCTGCTGTAACACATCGGCAGGCATTTCAGATAATGTTTTAATAGTTCTTATACCAATTCGGGAAAGCAACTGAAATGTAACATCACCCAGCATTGGGATTTTTTGAATTGACAAAGGATCTAAAAATGGTCTAACCATTTCCTCTCTGATTTCTAACTTGCCTACCGGTTTTGCTTCTCCTGTTCCAATTTTTGAAACAGTTTTGTTTACAGACAAAGCAAAGCTGATAGGTAAACCAGATTCCTTCATAATTTTTGAAGTCAGTTCAGTTGTCCATTTATAACAACCAAAAAATTTATCCATTCCTGAAATGTCCAAATAGAATTCATCAATACTCGCTTTTTCAACAACAGGAGCTTGGTCTTGAATTATGGATGTTATTTCATGCGATTTGTTTGAATACAATTCCATATCTCCCTTAATTACTTTAGCCTGAGGACAAAGACGAAGTGCAAATTTCATTGGCATAGCTGATCTCACACCAAACTTTCGTGCTTCGTATGAGCAAGAAGCAACAACGCCTCTGTCAGAACTACCACCAATAATTAATGGTAGTCCGTTTAATTCTGGGTTATTGAGTCTCTCACAAGAAACATAGAAAGTATCTAAGTCCATGTGGACAATCGTTCGCTTATTCATTGGATTTGAGTAGGGTTAATTCCGAGTTTTAAAATTACCAATATATTTAGTATATTTGTGCTACATATTTTAGCAACCTTTTAAAGTCCTTAACACAAGGCATTACAGACCACAAGAAAATATTAACAATGTTTGCGATAATTGACATAGAGACCTGCGGAGGTAAATTTGAGTACAAAAGAGTATAAATATTTATGTAGCTGGAACGATGACAATCGTGTCATTGAAACAATGACAGATAAAAAACCTATTTGGTCTTTTGAACCATCAACAAAAATGTCACGGAAGTCGAAAAGTGTCCAAAAAAGTTAGAATATATTTATTTAACATTCGGAGGTTAAATAATCAAAGAATTATTTTGCGTAGGAATTTTAATTAATATCATCTTTAAGTATTAAAGTTTGAGTTTTATCCAAATTATTCTATATTAGCCATAGATAAGCGTTTATCCATAATTTTAATATACCCTATATTTTAAATCTCATGAAAAAACTTCTTCTATTCCTAAGTTTATTTCTTTGCTCTGTTATAACAAATGCACAAACTGGCGCAACTTGTATTAGTGCAATTAATTTAACGAGCGGAAATTATTGCCCTATATATAGTGCAACTTCAAATCAGATAACATGGTTTCAGTTTATCCCTGACTCTACTAATGTTACTGTTGAAGTTTCTGCAATGTTTGACAGTCTCAATCTTAACAATAGAATTGTTCAACTTGATTTATATTCTGGTACTTGTAGCGGAATGACCCTTATTGAAAGTACTACTGACACATCAATGATGAAATCAATGTTTTTAAATCCTACGAGTTTAATAGTTGGGCAAACGTATTTCATACAAATCTACAATGGAATCTACAATACCGATTTTTCGATTTGTCTTGAAAATAAATCTTCTTCGTCTGTACCTTGTGGAAACAAAATTTCAAATGGTGGTTTTGAAAGTTTCAGTTCATTACCAGATTGTTCAAGCCCATCAACCAGTTTCCGAATTACCAGAGCTAGTGGTTGGATGGATTCCCCAAACCCTTTTAGCAGTACAGGTGCTCGACTTACTCCAGATTATCAAAATATTCTTTCTCCAATTGTACCTGCATGCTTCTCTTTTTTAGCTCCACCAAGAACAGCAAATGGTTCAGCAGGAGTGGGTAGTAGTACAGCTTCTGGTGGTTTGTACAGGGAGTATATATTAAATGGTGCAACGGGTATGGTTAATGGTGCTACATATAAATTTGAATTTTACTATAAAAGAATCGTTGGAAGCGATCCTAGTAATATTGCTGTAGCCTTACGTCCCGGACCAGCTACTATGTCTGATCCACTTTTTGGTGAAACGCCTCTACCTAAAACTGAAACACCAATAGCTGGAGGTTGGGTAAAAGTTACTACATTTTATACTCATGCAACTACTTTTGGTACTGTCCTTTTTGCAATTGGAGATTACTTTTCAGGAATAGATCATAGCACAAACAATTATTGGAGTATTGATGATGTATCAATGGTTGAGTCACCTATAGTAACGGTAGCTGGACCACCTACTTTTTGTGCTGCAGAAAATGGAACTGTTACTTTTACAGCAAATACAAGTACTGGATCTGGTTTCACTTGGACTTGTAGTCCCGCTTTACCATCGACTTCTTTTTCATCGTCAGGGAATGTAGCTACTCTTAGTGGCCCTATTGCAGGCCAAACAACTACAGTAATATATACGATAACATTAACTTGTACAACTACCAGTGGATGTATTTCCACAACTACTTATCCTTACACTATTACAGCACCACCTGCTTTGCCAACAATTAGTTATAGCAATTTGCTTTGTGCTGGTGGAACAAGTGTTTTAAGTGTAAGTACAATTTATCCGACTACAATACAATGGTATTTAAATGGATTACCAATTAGTGGTGCAACGTCTGTAAATTATACTGCAAGTATTCCTGGAATATATACTGTCCAAATAAGCTACACTGATGGAAGTTGTCCTGTTTTTTCTAATCCATTTATTTTAGCATTAAATCCTAATCCTATAGTATTTGTAGAATCGAATTTGCCAGAAAATTGTCCAGAAATTTGGATGGTCAAGCATCAGCATTTGTAAGTAGTGCAACAGGCCCTTTGGTTTATGCATGGAGCAATGGAACAACGAATAGTAGTAGTTTGTTTTCGGATAACGTTAACGGCTTAACTGGTGGACCAATAAGTGTAACTGTAACCGATGCAAATGGATGTGTTGGAACAGCAAGCACAACAGTTGTTACTTTACCTTTATTTGCAGCTCCAATTATTTCTGGAGATGGAACCATTTGCGCAACAACACATACCTATATAATTTCAAATTACAATCCTGCTTATACTTATAGTACTCCTTTGATAACTCCATTAGGATATGGTACAGCTTCTGCAATAAGCGGAGCTGGAACATTTACCGTTACATGGATATCAAGTGCTGTTACATTTGGAGCAGATATAACTGTAACAGCAACAGATCCTTTAACAGGTTGTTCGAATTCAGCAACAGAGCATTACTATCCTTGTTGTTTGGGTCCACACGGCACAACAAATGTTATCAATGGTTTATCGAGTTCTTTGGCAAATCCTTTTATTGGAGGAACTTTAGTAATTAACGGAACATTTACTATTGACAATAATTTTACAATAAATGGAACAAATGTAGTAATGGCTGCCGGAGCAAAAATTGTTATTCCCACTGTTGGCGGAACAAAAACTTTGACTTTGACAAACAATACATATGTGCATGCAGCACCATGTAATATTATGTGGAATAGTATTTATATCAATGCTGGTCAAAACCTTGTTGTTAATGGCAACACACGCATTGAAGATGCTGATAGTGCTGTTGTTTCCGTAGATGGAGGAAAATACACCATTACGAATTCTGAGTTAAATAAAAATTTCAAACATATTGTTGTAATGCCATTTGCAGGTTCGCATACAGGCACAATCACAAAAACTAATTTATACTGCAGAAACTATCCTACTTTAACAAATGCGACATTGCTTCCTCCTTATGCTACGGGAACAAGAACAAGAGTAGGAATTGAAATTTATGAGGTGAATCAAATTCAGATAGGAACCTCAACAAGTGCTTCCCTAAAAAACAATTTCAGAAACATGGGGAATGGTATCAGAAGTAAAGGTAGTAGTGTTGTGGTATACAACAACTTATTTACAGTTATTGATAATCCATCAGGTGTAGCATGTAAAGGTTGTGATTGTCAACTTGGAACTGCAATATGTGCAACAGGAGAAAAAACACCATCACACATACTTATTGTTGCAGGAGCTGGTACGATACAAAACACGTTCTTTAATTGCCTCAACGGTATTTCAGCAAAAAATAACATGGATGTGTTTGTTGATGGAAACGTATTTCTTAATTTGACAGGTACAGGTGTTTTTGTTACTCAATGTTCAAACAGATTACTGGATGTTGTAAACAATAAAATGACAGCTGTTATCAATGGTATTGATATGTATGAAAATCCAAATGCATTTAGCATGAACATTGCCAATAATCAAATTAGTTTATCTGGCGGTTTATATGGATCGATTATTTCAAACTATGCCATTGTTGTACAAAATGTATTGTTGAATCCAAATAATGCAACCATTACAGGCAACACAATAGAAAGAGCAAAAACAGGTATTTGGTTGATTAATTCAGATGCTACGCTTGTTGAAGGGAATTCAATTGGATATCCTTTTGGTATGGTTGTAAGTGGAGCGACATTGATCGGTATCCGTTTAGAAAAAAGTGATAATAGTAAAGTTGAAAATAATACTGTTCAAAAATTAGGGGGACCACCACCAAGTGCTGCAACCGAATTAATTTTACGTGGTATTAGCGTTGAAAATACTCAAAACAGTGTAGTCGGAAAAAACACACTTATAAGAGTTGGCCAAGGTGTACGAATGTTGGGAGCTTGTAATAATGCAACCATTGCTTGTAACAATTTATTTCAATGTTGGTATGGTTTAAAATTTGACGGAGCCACTGTTGGCAACCAATTGAATAGTGGCGTTTCTCAGCGTAATGTATGGTTCATTAACCTAGGACCGGCAAAAATGAGTGGAAACATTTTATCACCAATTGAAATGTGGTACATAAGTGGTAGCCCATTCACTGACCCTAGAAATGGGTTGTCAACACCAGGAATGGCACCATTGAGTTTTGTTGCAACACACCCTGCAGTTGCAACAAGTTCAGCAGATGTTTGCGCTAGTTTTTTTGCTCCACCTTCACCAACGGATGTAAGAAATCAAAAATTTGGTAAGATTGTTCACAACCTGATGGCCTATACAGCAATGCCTGCAGAATTTGATTTTGCAGATAAAATGATGACATACAGAGAGCTGAAAAAAGACCCAGCAATGCTTACCTTGGGTGCTGCTGATGATATTGATTATCAAAATTTTTATACTGCCAGTGAAACTGCACCGATAGGAAAATTTGAGCAAGTAAGTGATTTAATCAATAGTGATAATGTTGCTACAGCTACATCGGTAAACAGTGCTGTTGCTCCAACAACAGTAATGGAAACAAATCGCAAAACAGTTAATGCTATTTATTTACAAACGTTTGCAAGTGGTAGTTATGAACTTGAATCTGCTGATGAAAGCACACTACTTGCAATCGCTAATTTAGATCCTTTGACGGATGGTGATGCTGTTTACAGTGCCCGTGCAATGCTGCGTATTGATCCAACAGATAATAGCACTGTGCGTTCAATGGAAACAGAAGAAGAGGAAACTATTCAAGAAAACACTCTTGCAAGTAAAGTATATCCAAATCCAAACAACGGTGTAATGCAAATGGATTATACTATTGATGAAGAAGCAACCGGAACATTAATTATTTATGATTTAACTGGTAGAAAATTAAATGCGTATACTCTGACTAGCGGAACTAACACTTTACAAATTGATGAAAGCAAATTGGAAAGTGGTATTTACTTCTATCAAATTATTGTAAATAATAAAATGATTGAATCTGATAAAATTGTAATTGTGAAATAAAAATCTTAACTTAATGCAATGACACTAATCGTGTCATTGCATTTTTGTTTTTATGAAGCATCTCATTTACATATTATTTATAGTAATTCCATTCCATTTTTGTATTGGGCAAGTCAATCTTGTTCCTAATCCATCGTTTGAAACATATACAAGTTGTCCTACATTAACAAATCAATTGTATAAAGCAACACCTTGGTATAATCCAACAGCTAATACACCCGATTATTTTAATATATGTGCTATTGATAGCACAGGTGCAGCATATATGGGAGTTCCAACTAATGCCATTGGTTATCAACCTGCAAGAACAGGAAATGCCTATGCAGGAATAGGGATGAACAGTTTTCAAAGAGAATATATCGGAATACAATTAGATTCTTCTTTAGAAGCTAATAAAAAATATTGTGTAGAATTTCACCTCTCTTTAAGTAATTATGCAATATTTTCAACGAGATCTATAGGGGCTTATTTTTCAGCTACCAAGCTAACAGACTACACGACCCCTTTTTACCTTCCTGTTTTACCACAAGTGGTAAGTCCTGCGAGTGTTTTGCTATCTGATACTACTAATTGGATGCTGGTATCTGGTAGCTTTATTGCTACTGGAGGGGAGCGATACATGATCATTGGTTCTTTTTTAAGCGACACCGACATTGTAATAGACACAACATATCCTGGAAATATCGAAAGTAATATACATTATTATGTTGATGATGCGAGTGTAACCGCTTGTCCTGACCCGCCAATAGAAGAATTATTTATTCCTACATTGATGGGAGGAAATCAAATTTTTGAAATAAAAGGATTGCAAGGAACTACAGAATTGTTCTTATATAATTCATTAGGACAAATCGTTTACAAAAATACGAATTACAAAAACAATTTGAATACCATTGAATTTGAAACTGGAATCTATTACTATTACTTAAAATTGAATAACGGAGAGGTTCACAAGGGAAAGCTTTGCATTGTAAATTAATGTTGGTATTTACTTAGCAATGTTTTTGCTTTTTGATTTTTTTTGTTATAATGTTGTTATAAGCTAAATTAAAAACACTCTTCATGAAAAAAATCATTTCTCTTCTTAGTTTATGTTTTATCATTCTTTCTGCAAGTGCACAAAGTGGTTCTACATGTATTAGTGCAATATCAAATACCAGTGTACTGCAATGTCCTGTTTATTCGGCAAGTGCAAGTCAGATAATCTGGCATAAATTTATTCCTGATTCGGTAAATGTCACTATTGGTTGTTCGATTATTCCTGACAGTCTTAATCCAAACAACTACATTACTCAATTAGAACTTTATAGTGGAAATTGCACTAGCATGAGTCTGTTATACTCTGAAAGCACTACTGATGCTGCTCGAAAAAGCTTGACGATTAATGCAATGGGCCTATCAACAACGCAAGAATATTTTATTAAAATTTACAATAGTAGTGTTACAACTGATTATTCAGTTTGTCTTGAAAACAGAGAAGCTACAATGGCTGCTTGTGCAAACCTTTTAAGCAATGGTGGGTTTGAAAGTTTTTCAGCATTACCTTTTTGTGCTTCTACTCCTTCTTTTCCAGACTTCAGTGTTACCTTAGCCACTGGTTGGGGGCAAATTCAAACTCCTGATTATTTTAATACTAGTTCTGGAACGCTATCTTGTCTTTCATTTACTCCGTCTCCTCATACAGGAAGTGGGCATGGGGGATTTGCAATAGGAAGCCCTTCTAATCCAGCATACAAAGAATATATTACAAATTCTGTTACAGTAACTCCAGGAACAACATACAAAATAATTTTTTATTACAAAACTGCCGATCCTGGACCAGTAGCACCTAATATTGGTGTTTTCGCTGCTGGTGCTTCCTTTGGATCTTCTCCTGGTTCGCCATTACCCAAAACGGAGTCTCCAGATATAAACGGATATACAAAAGTCACAAGCTATTATACTGCTACCACTGGTGCTCTTTTTATTGCAATTGGTGCATTTCCAGCGACTGGAGTTAGTTCATTGCAATATTATTATGCAGACGATGCTTCAATTACCGAATCGCCACTTGTCGTAGTTAGTGGTAGTACTAATGTCTGCACAGGCGATGTAGTAAATACAACTTTTACTGCAAGCAATGGTAGTGGATTTACATGGACATGTACCCCTTCATTGTCAAGCTTTTCAACGTCAGGTGCTACAGCTTCGATAACAAGTCCTTTGCCCCCAGTAACGATGATTACAACTTATACGGTAACTTTAACAGGTACTGCTCCTAGTGGATGTACTTCAACGACAAATTTTTCTTTTGTAATTACACCTGGTCCTGTAATACCAAATGTTGGTGGCATTAATAAGATTTGCGTGGGTGGAAGTACAACTCTTCAAGCTTTGGCTCTCAGTGGTTTTTATAGCACGATTCAATGGTATTTAAATGGCGTAGCCATTCCTGGAGCATCTGGTGCAGGTTTTGTTTTTTATACTGCTACTGTGCCTGGTGTATATACTGTACAAATAGGATTTCCTGGTGGTTGTAAAAGTACATCTCCTCCATTCACAGTAACATTGCATCCCAACCCTGTAGTTTTGGTAGAATCAAACTTACCAGAAAATTGTCCAGGAAATTCGGATGGCCAAGCTTCAGCATTTGTGAGCGGTGCAACAGGCCCTTTGGTTTATGCATGGAGCAATGGGACAACAAATAGTAGTAGTTTGTTTTCGGATAACGTTAACGGCTTACCTGGTGGACCAATAAGTGTAACGGTAACCGATGCAAATGGATGTGTTGGAACAGCAAGCACAACAGTTGTTACTTTACCTTTATTTGCAGCTCCAATTATTTCTGGAGATGGAACCATTTGCGCAACAACACATACCTATATAATTTCAAATTACAATCCTGCTTATACTTATAGTACTCCTTTGATAACTCCACCAGGATATGGTACAGCTTCTGCAATAAGCGGAGCTGGAACATTTACCGTTACTTGGATATCAAGTGCTGTTACATTTGGAGCAGATATAACTGTAACAGCAACAGATCCTTTAACAGGTTGTTCGAATTCAGCAACAGAGCATTACTATCCTTGTTGTTTGGGTCCACACGGCACAACAAATGTTATCAATGGTTTATCGAGTTCTTTGGCAAATCCTTTTATTGGAGGAACTTTAGTAATTAACGGAACATTTACTATTGACAATAATTTTACAATAAATGGAACAAATGTAGTAATGGCTGCCGGAGCAAAAATTGTTATTCCCACTGTTGGCGGAACAAAAACTTTGACTTTGACAAACAATACATATGTGCATGCAGCACCATGTAATATTATGTGGAATAGTATTTATATCAATGCTGGTCAAAACCTTGTTGTTAATGGCAACACACGCATTGAAGATGCTGATAGTGCTGTTGTTTCCGTAGATGGAGGAAAATACACCATTACTAATTCTGAGTTAAATAAAAATTTCAAACATATTGTTGTAATGCCATTTGCAGGTTCGCATACAGGCACAATCACAAAAACTAATTTATACTGCAGAAACTATCCTACTTTAACAAATGCGACATTGCTTCCTCCTTATGCTACGGGAACAAGAACAAGAGTAGGAATTGAAATTTATGAGGTGAGTCAAATTCAGATAGGAACCTCAACAAGTGCTTCCCTAAAAAACAATTTCAGAAACATGGGGAATGGTATCAGAAGTAAAGGTAGTAGTGTTGTGGTATACAACAACTTATTTACAGTTATTGATAATCCATCAGGTGTAGCATGTAAAGGTTGTGATTGTCAACTTGGAACTGCAATATGTGCAACAGGAGAAAAAACACCATCACACATACTTATTGTTGCAGGAGCTGGTACGATACAAAACACGTTCTTTAATTGCCTCAACGGTATTTCAGCAAAAAATAACATGGATGTGTTTGTTGATGGAAACGTATTTCTTAATTTGACAGGTACAGGTGTTTTTGTTACTCAATGTTCAAACAGATTACTGGATGTTGTAAACAATAAAATGACAGCTGTTATCAATGGTATTGATATGTATGAAAATCCAAATGCATTTAGCATGAACATTGCCAATAATCAAATTAGTTTATCTGGCGGTTTATATGGATCGATTATTTCAAACTATGCCATTGTTGTACAAAATGTATTGTTGAATCCAAATAATGCAACCATTACAGGCAACACAATAGAAAGAGCAAAAACAGGTATTTGGTTGATTAATTCAGATGCTACGCTTGTTGAAGGGAATTCAATTGGATATCCTTTTGGTATGGTTGTAAGTGGAGCGACATTGATCGGTATCCGTTTAGAAAAAAGTGATAATAGTAAAGTTGAAAATAATACTGTTCAAAAATTAGGGGGACCACCACCAAGTGCTGCAACCGAATTAATTTTACGTGGTATTAGCGTTGAAAATACTCAAAACAGTGTAGTCGGAAAAAACACACTTATAAGAGTTGGCCAAGGTGTACGAATGTTGGGAGCTTGTAATAATGCAACCATTGCTTGTAACAATTTATTTCAATGTTGGTATGGTTTAAAATTTGACGGAGCCACTGTTGGCAACCAATTGAATAGTGGCGTTTCTCAGCGTAATGTATGGTTCATTAACCTAGGACCGGCAAAAATGAGTGGAAACATTTTATCACCAATTGAAATGTGGTACATAAGTGGTAGCCCATTCACTGACCCTAGAAATGGGTTGTCAACAAGGAATGGCACCATTGAGTTTTGTTGCAGGACACCCTTTAGGTGCAACAAGTTCAGCAGATGTTTGCGCTAGTTTTTTGCTCCACCTTCACCAACGGATGTAAGAAATCAAAAATTTGGTAAGATTGTTCACAACCTGATGGCCTATACAGCAATGCCTGCAGAATTTGATTTTGCAGATAAAATGATGACATACAGAGAGCTGAAAAAGACCCAGCAATGCTTACCTTGGGTGCTGCTGATGATATTGATTATCAAAATTTTTATACTGCCAGTGAAACTGCACCGATAGGAAAATTTGAGCAAGTAAGTGATTTAATCAATAGTGATAATGTTGCTACAGCTACATCGGTAAACAGTGCTGTTGCTCCAACAACAGTAATGGAAACAAATCGCAAAACAGTTAATGCTATTTATTTACAAACGTTTGCAAGTGGTAGTTATGAACTTGAATCTGCTGATGAAAGCACATTACTTGCAATCGCAAATTTAGATCCGTTGATTGATGGTGATGCTGTTTACAGTGCCCGTGCAATGCTTCGTATTGACCCAACAGATAATAGCACAGTGCGTTCAATGGAAACAGAAGAAGAGGAAACTATTCAAGAGAATACTCTTGCAAGTAAAGTATATCCAAATCCAAACAACGGTGTAATGCAAATGGATTATACTATTGATGAAGAATCAACCGGAACATTAATTATTTATGATTTAACTGGTAGAAAATTGAATGCGTATACTCTGACTAGCGGAACTAATACTTTACAAATTGATGAAAGCAAATTGGAAAGTGGTATTTACTTCTATCAGATTATTGTAAATAATGAAATGATCGAATCGGATAAAATTGTAATTGTTAAATAAAAGAACACAGTTTAACCCTAAATAAATAGTTAGTAAGGAGTCGCCCCGTTTCATTGTTGATCCGGGGTGATTTTTTTCTTCAGTTTTTCAAGTTCTTATTGCTTTTTTGTCGAATAAACAAAAAGTAAAATGAAGAGGTGCTTCATTGTCAACCGCAATAAACAGGCTTTTGATGACTCTGTTAATGCTTATAATTATTCGCATAAACAATAAATGGTCGAAGCCACATTAAATTAATAATATGGCTTCTTTGTCGAGTTACTCCCTACATAGAGAAATAGAACTTCCTCTTATTGGCAAGACAATACTCAAATGTACAAATTAATTTTTATACATTTTCTACCTCTAAGCTCCAACATTAGATGATTGATACTTTTATAATTTAAATAAAAAACCCCCAACACAAAAGTATTATGGGGTTAATTAGCCTTGAGTAGGTAGGCGAAATAAGGGTTAATCGAGTAAATATAGGTTCTTTTATTTAGCAGCGAGTTTTTTTGTGATGCAAACCAACCAAAAATAATCACACCACTACTTCCAGTAGATTTGGGCTGAAATCAAATTTTGAAGAAATCAATTTATCTTTTGAGCAATAATTGTAAGTACTTCGGCTTTGCATTTGAAGAATTTTTCAAGTTTATCATCGCCCCCTTTTAAATAAAAGGTTAATTCGTCACGGAATTTTAAAATTTTCGCTCCCTCCTCCGTATCTAATAATTGTATAAGTTGCCCGGACTCATTAAGCAATTCTTGAAGTATTCCACTATTATGAGAATCAGATTTTAAATTCTGAATTTTCTTTTGTATACCTAAAAGGTTGTTCTTTATTGAATCCATTTTTTGTCAACGACTTTAATTGTAAAGTTAGTCAAAAATCTACTATTTAAAAACTATAAATTACTTAAAATATGGAAAGTGAAAATTATCAGGACTTCTAAATTTCCCCCTTTGTTAAGCAATGAACAGTTTGGGATTTCTCTAAATTTCTCGCTACCGTCCATTTTCGCAATTAACAGAGCCTTTCACTTAGAATCGCTTAGAATCGATTGGAATTATATGGAATCGCTTAGAAGCGGTTACAATTGCTTGGAATTGCCTCCAAGCAATTGTAATCGATGGAAATCGTCACTGATTTTAAAAGTTATTTCCTTCTCTGAATTCTGAATAATTTCATCAAATAGGAATTGCCCCATAATGCACCAACTGTGGTTTCTTTGGTAACTCAGCATACGATTTATCCATCCTTTCTTTCAAACTTTCTAATTGATCCTTTTCATCACTAGTTATCAAAAATCCAATAATGTCATTTGCCTTAAAATAATTTGCAATGAAGTTCGTTGCATCTTTTAGCACCGTTACCTTTTTTAGATATTCACTGGCAATAAAGTGAGCCAAGAAGAAATCATGGTCTTCACAACGAGGGTCTGAAATTATATCGAAATGGATTACTCCATCTTTATAATCTTTGAAAGTAGGTATGTAACCCAATCTCATTGCCCAATCTTTGGCATAGTTTCCCTTGAAAAAATGATTAATTGCTTTAGGATCTAAATTCGTTGGTTGTTCACCACCTGTTTTATGAAAAATGTGGATTGATGCCATAAATTTATTTTCTTCTTTAGGAAATATTTTTTCCTCTTTAGCTTTAACTTCGCAAAACTCACCCATCATTCGGTGTTGAAATTTTTCTTCATAGTCTGGTTCCAAAAATCCCTGACTAATAAGCTTATTCCAATATTTAAATTTGTAGTCTAAGTAAAGTGCATAAATAGTAAGTCCCCCTTTATATGGAATACAAGCATTATAATTTTTTTGGTCGATGGCCTTGATAAATACTTTTTCAAGTTCTTCCATTGAATTAGTTTTTATAATATCTTCTTGAGATACTTCTTTGTCAAGCCAAATTTTTAAAACATTACATTCAGAATAACTAATGCCTGGAAACTCTTCACGATAATAGGTTGCACACAATTCTTCTATTTGTCTTATATCTCTGTTTCGATATGAATCATAGTAGAGTGTGAGGAAGAGTGTGTTGTTTTCAAGTTTTCTTATTACAGGTAAAAAAGCATTTGAGTATGCCCATATTTTAGCATGATTTCTAAATGCTATTTCATTGATTTCTTTTACTTCATCAGTTAATGGCAAAATAAAGTCTGGGCCAGATTGATTTGGTTCTTGTTCCATTTTGTAATGATTTAAAGATTAGTATTAAATTCATTACATCGAGAAAAATTGAAAAGGGGGTGTTGCGCTTTATTTTGACTGAATGCCCTCATCATTTTACCACCGTGGCCTCGCGACTCGGTTGGTTTCACATAGCGTGAATCTTGATGTTTATGTATGGGAAACGTAAGAAAAAAGAATTTATTGTTTTAGAGTAAATAATTAATTTTACTCTTCTCCATGTCGATTTGTAAATATTCAAAAATATCTCTTACGGAATTTTTTTGAAGAAATAGATTAGACTTATTTTATTTCTCTAATTATTCTGAGTATTCTCGGATTATTAATATTCTTATTGAATGTTACCTCATAAGAATGAGCATCCCTCATAATTACTTTAGAATAAGCAATATCAATTTTACCAAAATACTTGCTCCCTTTAGAAATAACTTCGTATCGATATTTAGCTAGTTTTTGTTGTTTCAAAAATTCACTTGTGACAATTTTAATTGAAAGTTTTTGACCACTATTTACAACACTTCCAATTTTTGTTTTTTCTTTGGTCGTTTTTCTTCTTGTAGTAACAATTGATAAAGGAGCTTTTAGAAAAGAATTAGCAGATTTTTTTGCAGTTTTATCAACAGCTTTATTATGTTCATCTTTAGCATGTCCTTTAACCCACACAAAAACAATTTGAACTTTTATTTTAGATATTTCCTTTAAAAGTTGCTTCCACAAATCCACGTTCAGTATTGGTTTCCCATCGCTATTTAACCAGTTTTGCTTTGGCCAATAGTACTTTGCTTGGCTAACATTATCTATAACATATTTAGAATCTGACCTTATTTCTATAACATTATAAGGCTGATCGATATAAGTAAGTGAAACTTGCCTTAATCCTTCAACACAAGCATATAATTCCATTTGATTATTGGTGGCTCCCATATACCCATCTGGTTCAATATCTAGTAACGTTTCCTCCTCATTTTCATCCAATTGAACAAACCGAATCCCTGAACCACCTTTTCTAGGATTTGAAAAAGATGACCCATCAGTATATATGTATAAGATATTTCTTTTTAAAATTTTCATTATAGTAAATATAGGATATTTCATCTTTAGCAAAAGACAAACGTAAATGACCGCAACGACAGTATGGGGAAATTAAGCTTTAATTGCCGAAAAAAATTCATTTTTCATTGAAATTCATTTTTTTCGACTTAATTTGCTTTAGTTTTAAACAAATTTAATTTAAATAAATTATGGCAACCGCAAAGGAAAAGTTTTTAAAATTAAAAGAAGATGCAAAACTTAAAAAAATTAATTTATCTCTAAATGAATTTGGGGATAGTTTTTCTTTAATTAAAAATTTGTTTAACGATCTGATCTTAGATGTTACAAATATTGATATTATTTCAGAAGCTGAGGATCGATTCAAAATTAAGGCTATTTCCAAAGATTTTTTGTTTAAGAGTAATGTTTTTAAGAATAGGGGAGTGATCCTTGAGGCGGAGTTTTCTTTTTCTGATGGCGAACTTGAAATATTGGCAATTTGTAAACTTGAAAAGATGCCATCCAAATTATCTAAACTTCCTGGAATTATTGGAGATTTATTAAGTCCACTGGATTTTATTAAAATAGATAGTCTTATTTATGTTCTGACATCAAAAGACATTTCAATTATCAAATCTGAAACATTTCCTGAATACAATAATAGAGAAGTGAACTTTAAGCCAGGAATTAACCTCGCTGGTTTGTTAGACTTGAAAAACTCTGGAAGTATTGCAAGTTTGGTCATTAAACCATTGAAACCTCTGGTGGGGGAAGGCCCGTATTTTATGTCCTGGAACATGAAAGATAAATTGGACATCGATTTTAGTTTATCACTTCCGAAAGATATAGAACTTGAAAACATTTTCACTATTAAAAGGCCAAAGCTTGTGCTAAAACCTTTAAAAACACCAGTCATATCTATTGACGGTATTTTCGATGTTAAATTACCAGGTGTCTCTGTTTCTCTTGATGGAGGATTTGCGTTTACAGCTGATGGGATTCGTGGAAAATTCAAAATGGATGAAATAGCCAGTAAAATTAAAGCTCCGCTTGGTTATGTAGGAGTGCATCTTTCTACGTTAACTGTCTCTGCTGGAATTAGTAATGGAATTCCTATTGTGGGTACAGAAGGTGATTTTTATATCGGTCCGGATGCTCCGGGTGATGTAGGAAATAAACCTGCGGTAAAAGAATTTGGAGGTATAAGAAGTAACCAGTATAAATTTATTTTTCAAGCACTTCCTTAGGAAAATTGAACCGTCTTTTGCTTATATGTATTTAGACAAGTTAACACTTGAAGAATACCTTAAAGCGATTACCAACAAGAATATTGAATTGCCCGCATTCTTGAATAAAATAGCAATGGAGCAAGTGATGTTTCATTGGTGTGAAACTCCGCAAGGAGAAGCAAAGCCAGATGGAACTATTGCGTTGCCCATTTTTGGATTTTCATCTATTCTAAATATTTTCGGACATAAAACATTTGGGGAAATACTCGTTGATTCATCTTCAGAAAGTAAAGGAAAAATTATTGCTGCTCCAATAAATATTAGTAATGGCTTATTGAAAATATCTGGTAAAGGAAAAGGAACGCCTGAAAAATATAAAGGATCTACAAAAGTAGATCCTGGAGGGATGGAGCTTCTTTTCAACTCCAAAGGACCAGATTATTTTTCATTTTCTGCGAAGATAGATATACTTGGTTTGAGTACTGAATCAAGTGGTAAGCTAAGTGATAATGGAATAACAGTAAATGTTAAATCTAATATTGTCAATATATTTAAAGACGAACTTGAAGTGACTTTGAACGACACCAATTTTGAGGCTAAAGCAGGATTAGATGTTGGGTTTAAAAACAAATCGATTACATTGCCAATGAATTTAGGTAAGTTGGATTTTAGCACATCTGTAAAAGGTAGTTTTGTAGCAATATATAATAAGGGTGTTTTAAAAACCAAAATAAACGCTAAGTTTGAGATTATTGGTCTGGACTTTAATTTAGGGACAATCCAATTGGATACTCGTGATATTAAAGACATTCCTAATCTACTTTTTAAATACATCGAGGAAAATGTCGAAAAAATATTTGCAGATTTGTTAAAAGATGCAGAATTATGGTTAAAAGCAATAAAAGCAAAAATAATACAGATTGTTGATCAATTAATAGGAAAAGCACTCCACGATGTTTATGGTATAGCTCGTGACAAAATTGCTCCACTCGTGAAGACCTTACTAGATTTCAAGCCAGAGCAAATTGCGGGTGTTTTGAAAGGTGCTGGAGAGAATGCTGCCAATGTAATTAAGGCACTATCTGATCTTGGCTACTCCGATAAAATAATTGAAGGGGCAATCAAAACAATATTTCCAGATGCCAAAGTAAATATTTCTCTTGGTCATACAGATATTCCGGCTTCAATGCACATTGATAAAGGAGCAAAAGGACATATAGATGAAGGGGCAAGAGGACATATTGATAAGGGAGCAAAAGCACACATTGATACAAGAACAGGATTTCATACCGATATAGGAGGCTCAGCACATGTTGATAAGTCTGCAAGACTCCATGTGAATGAATCTGCAAGAGCCCACGTAAATACTCCTCTTGTACCACATATTGATACAAAAAATCATATAGATATTTAAGAAATGGGAATTGAAATACGTCCGTTCAAGGATGCTTGTAATATTCGTTGTACATATTGTTATCAGGAAGGAACACGTAGTTCAGGTAATATATCTAAAAGCTACGATCTTGAGAAAATAAAAACTGCGATTCTTCGTGAAAGGCAGCCCTTCACTCTTTTTGGAGGTGAGCCTTTATTGATGCCATTAGAAGATTTGGAAGAATTGTGGAGCTTAGGTTATGAAAAATATGGGAATAATTCGGTCCAAACTAATGCAACTTTAATAAATGACAATCATATTGTTCTTTTTAAAAAGTATAATGTTTCAGTTGGAATTTCAATCGATGGTCCTGATGAACTGAATGACGTCAGGTGGAGTAAGAATTTAACACATACCCGCCAACTTACAGCAAAAATTGAAGAAACTATTTTGCAGTTGAGAAAAGAGCTTATCCAAGTAAGTATAATTATTACGATTCATAAAAAAAATGCGATCAATGATAAGCTGGTAAAACTTATAGAATGGGTAAAAGGATTGCATGAAAAAGGTATAAGATCTATTAGGGTTCACACTTTAGAAGTAAACAACGAATCTGTGAGAAAGGATATTAGTCTCTCGGAAAATGAAAATTTTACAGCTCTTTTAGCTTTTGCTAAACTCAAGATAACTCTATCAGATTTAGAGATAGATGTTCTTGATGAAATGGAGATGTTGTTAAGAGGTGATGATTCCAAGGTTTCCTGTGTGTGGTATTCTTGCGATCCCTATACTACTGCTGCTGTTACGGGAATTAATGGTGATGGCCAATATTCAAATTGTGGCAGAACAAATAAGGACGGAGTAGATATGGTTAAATCTGAAAAGCATGGACATGAGCGTCAGATAGCATTATATTTTACTCCTCAGGATGCTGGAGGATGTAAGGATTGCAGGTTTTTCTTATGTGCAAAGGTCATTGTCCAGGCACTTCCATGGGATATGATTGGCGTAATCGCACAGAGGATTGTAGTCTTTTTAAACAACTATTTAGTCATCTCGAGGAGGGAATTATAAAAAAAGGAATTCAGCCCCTTTCACTTCACCGCAACCGAAAAGAAATAGAACTGAATTTTATAAAAGGGCTTACGGAAGGTAACAATATTCCTTTGCATAGATTGTCAGCAAATATTAATCCTGACAATATTCTTAGTTTGGAAAAAACACCTTTTTTCCTAAGGTGGTCCTGGTCAAGTAATAAAGCAAAAAAAATATGGGAAGAAAGGATTGAAAAAATAAACAATATACTACCGTTAATTTATGCTGAGTGTATAAAAAGAAGCCTTCTTCCTTATATAGTAATAACAATTAAACCTTGGCAGTTTTTTCAGTTACTCTCTGAGTTAAAAAAATCGGATATAGCAATTGCAGCGATGGAAGGGTCTCTTGACTCCCAGAACAAAATGATGGTCATGATTGGAACAAAAGAAAAATTAGAAGTATTAAAACTTAGAATAAAAGAATCACTTTTTACCAATTTAAATATTCTGAATTCTCCGTTATCTTGTTGTACTGCTTCATCATTAAATTGTGCTTATAATTATGGTGTTCCTGGCCTTAATTCCTTTCTGGGAAAAGGATCAGGTACTAATGAAATTCACCTTCCCCAAGATTGGAGGATGAATAGGCTCCTGTCTGATGTAGGTTTATCTCTCTTGCCTTATACTCCTTGCACTCTTGAATGTTCAAAAAGCCTTGTACTTTCAGAAGAAATATTTTCCATTGGAAATAATCAATATCCGAAAGAAATGGAATGGCTGAAGCAATTACTTAATGTTTCAGTAAAATATAGTCTTCTGCATGGCATTCTTGAAATAAAAACGCCAATCTTTAAATACATTACTAAAACATTGTATACTGCGGCTAAGTATGATTTTAATTATCAAGGAAGTTCGGACATTGCAGAAGAGTCCTACGGAACAAAATTTCTTATAAACTAAAAAAAAATAGATCACTAAATTTAACTAACAAATTATTAAATAATCTTAAAATCGAATAGCTATGCCAATCAAATTTACAATCGAAAGAAGAGAAAATCAAAAAGCTTATGGGACATTAAGATGGCCTGAAAAAAATCTTAAGTCCGGGGCTATTTCAGGACCTTATGGCCGGGGTGAATTGCCATTGGGGTTATATCATGCTATGAGAAGCGATCTGTTAGACAAGGCAGGTCAAAATTCTTTTTGTGATTCGTTGAAAAATTGCTGGTTTCAGCTTTTGATACCTCAGTTTTCAACTAATAGAAACGGTATTGGGATTCATCCTGATGGAGGCGATTATATTGGAACCCAAGGCTGTATCGGTTTAATTGATGCAAACACGAAGGCTTGGTATGATGCATTCAAATCGATTCCTAAAAATGTAGTAACCGTTGTTGAGGTTGTTGATATTTCAATATAATAACAGTTTAAATGGAGAATATGGAATGTAAAATTGAATATGTAAAAGATGTTTTAGGAATTCTTGCCATATTGATCGGAGGTGCTTGGACATTCTGGCGATTTGTTTTGCAAAGAGAAAAACATCCTAAAGTTCAATTTGATGTTGATCTAAAGTTAATTGGTACTCAAAAAGAGTCTCATTTAGTTGAGGTCATTTCGATTATTGAAAACAAAGGGTTAGTAAGACATTATATTAAAGACTTTTCCTTCGATCTTTTTTATCTTACTGATAAAGATGAATTTGAAGAAGGAGGAAAAGAAATAAACAATCAAATCAAATTCAAGAAAATAATTGATAAAAGACCATGGATCAAAAGGATGAATGGGATTATACATTTGTTGATGCAGGGGTAAAGCAAAAATATGCATACGCGACATCATTGCCAATTGAAACAGTTTTTGTGCTTTTGATAGCAAATTTTAAATATACTTCAGAAAAAGGAGATTTTCATACCTCTCAAAAGATCTTTAATCTCAAGTTGCTTCAGAAAGAATTGGAGTAATAAATTATGTTCGAAATTTACTATATTTTAAATTTTGAAGTGTTTTTATTCTTTTAACTTCCTGATCCATTGATGTATAGCCGTTACATCGTTCTGATTTACAACTTATTTCTCAGGGGTGAATCGTTGAGTTTCTGCAAGTGTGGGCTAAAATCAAAGCAAAATATTGTAGTTCCTTTTTAATTTCAACTTGATGATTAACATAATGTTCATTTTCTTTTTATTCTAATATTTTATTAAACTGAAACATTCTTTTCTCAACCTCTTTGTCTTCAACAATACACATTTTACCCCAAAACAATTTTTTGAAATTTATTACTGCTTTTTTATAGTATTCATTTTGCTTATTTTCTAATGAAATTAGTGAAGCAAAGTAAACAGCTACACTATTTCTCACTTGTTACATATATGCCATGCTCTATAAATTCAAGATCGAGCTTATCCCAATCAACCATTTTGCGACTCGTTGTTATTGAGTTTTTTAATGGTATGCCTTCACATACATCATCAATGAAAATACGCCCACTATTAATATGGAGATCCCAATCCCACTTGGTAGGTTCGTATTTATGGTCAGTGTTTTTGAAGGAATCAATTTGAGAAATGTTCAAATTTTTCATCGCACGATTAATAAATTCAATTGCTTCTTGCAATGTTCCATTCGAGAACTCAACTCTCATCGTATTTAAAATGATTTCATGTCCAGCATTATACAACTTCTCAATTATATCAAAGCAACCATCGTTGCATTGGCCAATTGCCGGGTATTGGTGCTCTACAACTGTGCCGTCAAAATCTAAGTAAATTTTCATATTGTATTAATTTAATATTCTTTTGGAATCTTCCCATCCTTTAACAGCTTCGGAACAACCAACTTTTCTATTTCTTCGTGCGTAACTCCATATTCTTTTAATATTACATATGCTGCAATAATATTGTTTTCCAAACGAGACAGTTCTTTGATTATTTTGCCGTATACACGGTTGAATAGCAATTCTTCCTCTGTATGATCATTCAATAACTTTATCACATCTGCCGAATTGTAATTTATAGGTAGTTTAATGGTACGCAAAATTTTATCATCTTTCAAAAAACAGGTGTTTACATTAATTGTAACGTTATTTATTTTCATGCTTCCTTCTGTTATTGAAAATTCTATGTTTTCAGATGGATCGACATCAATAATATCAAAGAGATAATAAACAGGAACTACAACCTTTACAGTTCCTATTGTTACGCAATCAAGGCTAAATATTCCACCTCTTGAAGCGAAGGCTACTTTGGCTGCTGTAACTGTGATTTCGCAATCGTCAGTTTTGTATTTAGAATATCTTTTCCTTCTTTGTGGACAAAGATGTTTGAATATTTTAATGAGGTCTTTCTTTTTAGTTTTAAATGTTACCATAAATTTTAGGAATTTAATTCATTTTCAATTTTATCTAATATTTTTTGAGCAAAAGAAGGATTGGCTGGAGCAAAATATCGATTAGAAAACCAGTATATTATAGACATTGAGGCTAAGGGTACATTACAATCACCACAAAAGTGTACCGCTTTGTAGGATTCTTTTCCTATGTCGACAATGCACTCCATGCAATCGCAAGAAGCTCTTCTTACGGATTGGATTATAAATAACTCTCCTTTTTTGAATAGTCCATTTGGGTGCTTTCGAATAGTAATAACTAGTTGTCCTTTTTTAAACATTTTATAAATCTTTTTTGCCAGTTATTACTTCCGTGGTGATAAATTCCCAAGTGTCATTTTTACAAGTCATGTAGAATGAAAATACTTTTTCACCGCTATCCTCAAAGCTGCCTTTCAGATATGTTTTTGTTATGGTCACATTCTGCAAACTATCTACACCACCTGCTATAAAATTCGATGTATAAATGGTGTTATCTTTTTCCTCTGCATTGTTGTCCGTTTTAGTCGCACCAATAAACATTAAGTTCTCATTGCCTGCATCTACTGAGAAAATTGATTTGTTTTCAACGTAATTCAGAATAATAATAAAACCATTTTCTTTCGTAAAAAAATCAGTGTAGTCAGCCGTATCTGAAGTTTTCGGGCTAATTTGATAAACTTGCTGAAGTCTGTATGCATTTGAGGATATAAATCCATCAGAGTTTTGACCGATTGTAGCTAGTGTAATCAACAGCAACACCATTGTTAGTTTAGTTTTCATAAGAGAGCGTTTTAGTATTAATTAGTATTTAGTTTTAGTAATTCCCTACTACTTCATTCCTTCTTTTACTTCGTTTTTCATTTACTACATGGTCGGGATACAAATTGCTTTCTTTTACTAGGTAATAGTATGGAGTGTACCCAATCGGTTCTGTTCTTTTTCTGTTCGTATTGTATTTTCCGTTACTAGCCCAGGTAACATCTATGTATAACCACTCTCCATTTAAAAGAACCCTGTTCCATGCATGGTTGGTTGGTACGTATTTTTGCTTTCTGTATTTTGCAATCTTTTCTTCATCCTCATCTGCAAAACCATGTACTATTTCAGAATTCACGTTTGTGTATTTTAACTCGTAAAATAAGGTAGCATAACTTCGCAAATTCCTCTTTTATCGCGAAGTACCTTTGTGGCATATTTGAAATAGATTTTTTCCCACTTCTCTGCTATAACAACTTTGGGCGTGCCTTTAGAATAGCTAACACTTCCGCCAATGCTTCTGTTTTTGTTTGCCAATTCTACATAGTCGTATGCGATATGTTTTGTCATCCAAATAAAAATGGCACGTATTTTTTCTTGTTCTGTATCAAAGGCCAGATTAATGTCCTTTGCTAGATCGGGAATGTTCTTGTATTTCTTTTTCATTCCCATTACATAACTATCTATATAATCATAATTGCCATCGCATAATGTATCTGCCCAAGACCAAGCAGCTTCTTCTGTTGCAATTTCCTTTGCCCAACCTGTTGTGTCTTGACCCGAATAAAATAAACTGTCGATGTTTTGTGCACTTACTGATTCTATACCAGTAAAAATGCTGAAGAGTATAATTAGCTTTTTCATGGGGTTTGTTTTCATCATAACGAAGGCTGTTTTGATTTTAGTATGAAAGAAAATAAAGTTTACTACGTAAATAGACTGCGTTAGCAAGTTTGATTTTTGCACGCGTATCTTTTTGGACTTTTGGCATTATACGTATATGGCCATAGTTCTTGGCTTGATTATATTGGTTTGTAGAGGATATGCTAAGGAGGTTTGTTGGTTGTGATTGATAAAAATGGCAATCCGAAAATGAAAACAGTTAATTGTTAAACAATCAATAAAAAAACATTTGTTAGAAAATTTTAAAAGTATGTATATCAGCATGAAACAATTTTTAAACAGAAATAGATTCAAGAATTAATATTCTCTTTGTATCAAATTATTACTCCATGGAAAAAACAATAAGAAAAACACTCTCCGAATATGCTGTTGAAATTGAAAAGGATGTTCAATACGAAGGTTTATCAGAGCAAGATCTTGTCAACAAATGGACGAGCAAGGTGCTTTCTCTTAGCAATGAATTCAGGAAGGAGAATGCAAAATTAACTTTTAAGGAATTATATCTTGAAACGATGTTAGCAATTGCAAAACCAGGTAGTGATAGTAAACTATTTTCAGCCATTCCAACTGGATTCACGGATTTGGACCGAATATTAATGGGATTGCCTAAAGGAGAGTTAATCGTTATTGGAGCAAGGCCAGCCATGGGTAAAACTGCATTTATGGTTTCCATAATGGCTAACTTGATTGAAAGCAAAAGACCGATGGCCTATTTTTCAATTGAGAATTCAGCACAACAAATTTTGATGCGATTGCTAAGCGTTTTTATGGAGATGCCAGCGTTCCTTATAGCTTCTAAAGAAAATACTCCTTCACAAATAGATGAAATACTATTCAGAACCAAAGCAATAGGGGAAGCAAATGTAACGGTAGAAGATACTTGTTTTTCAATTGATGATATCATTTCTCAAGTTGATTATTTGGTAAAGGAGAAGAAGATTGAGTTAGTATTCATAGACTATCTTCAGTTGATTAAAGTAAAAAGTAGAAGAGAAAATAATCGGGAAGCGGACATATCCAAAGTTTGTCGTGAATTAAAGGCCTTGGCTAGGAAATATAATATTGCCGTTGTAGTTAGTTCACAATTAAGCAGGGCTGTTGAAACCCGAGGAGGAGACAAAAGGCCACAACTTTCTGATTTGCGTGAATCTGGTGCAATTGAACAAGATGCTGATAAGGTTTTGTTCATTCACCGTCCCGAATATTATAATATTACTGAAGATGAATATGGGACAGACACCAGAGGAATGGCAGAAATAATTATTGCGAAAAATAGGGAAGGAGTGGTGGATTCAGCGAAATTAAATTTTATTGGGAATTGTACTAAGTTTCAAGACATCGATTTAGTGGCTTTAAAGAAACAACAATATGGTGCTGAATATTTTAAAGAAATTCGTAAGGATGAATTTAAGGAATCAATTGATAAAATTGTAAGAGGTTCAAAAATGAACGACATTGATGAAGATCATCCATTTTAATAATATTGGGAAGAACCGTTAGAAAAAGATTATGAGCGAGCCTAAGCTTTAGGTTGTGTACCTGCAACCGTTATCACAATGTGATAATAGGATCTTTCTAGGTAAATTTTTCGAAAAGAAAAATTGACCTAGAAGAAATCAGTTTTAGATAATCATTAACGGTTTTTCCCTTTTTCAAATCAAATGAAACATAAAAAATCAATTTATAGCGTTAATTCTAAAACGGTTCATTTTCAGCGCTTGCAGAATAGCCAGGGTTTAGCAAACCTGTTACATTTTGAATTTAATAGTTTTAAAAGGGTTGTTGAAAATGCAAGTTATACTGAGTTCTCTATTCCTAAAAAGAAGGGAGGAAAAAGGGTAATTGAATCACCGAATGAATATCTTTCTTTGATTCAAAAGAGGTTAAATGATTATTTACAGGCTGTTTATTATAAAATTAAACCTACTCATGTTTATGGTTTTATTCAATCTGTTAAAGGAGAACAATCCACTTGTACTATATTTTCAAATGCTCAAAATCATGTTGGTAAGGATTATGTTTTAAATATTGATCTGAAAGATTATTTTCATTCTGTTACATCAACACAAGTAAGAGATTTCTTTCAATCGGGTAGATTTAATTTTTCTGAAGACCTGGCAACATGTATTGCTCTTATTTGTTGCTGGAAAGGTCGTTTGCCCATGGGAGCATCAACTTCCCCCGTTGTTGCAAATTTATTGAGCTTAAAATTGGATGAACAACTAATTGCTTTAGCAAGTTTTTATAACTTGACTTACACGAGATATGCGGATGATTTGACCTTTTCTTCAAATGAGAAGATTTCTGATGAAATGATTCTGAAAATAAAAGCTTTAATTGTTGGTTGTGAATTTGAGGTAAATAATAAGAAAGTAAGATTACAAAGCAAATATAGTCAGCAAACAGTTACGGAATTAAGGTAAATGAAAAACCAATGTGGACAGAAAATATATCAGGAATATTAGAGCGATGTTACACGACATAAAAGTAAATGGAATCGAAAAGGCTACTATGAAGCATTTTAAAACACTTTTAGTTGATGATCAGTTGGTGAATACATTTGTATTAAAAATAAAAGGAAAGATTGATTTTGTAGGACAGGTGAGGGGGAAGGAGGATCCTATTTATAATTCTCTAAGACAAATATAAAATGCAAGTCGAATATATCAATAGACTTTACAACTGATTTTTAAACATTACTCTATTATGGACTTTCAAACATATTATAAAAATTATTTCGACAAAGATTTAGGTCGTTTCGTAGGTCAAATTCCCACTGAAGGGAATAATCATTTTAAAAAAGATGAAATTACAATTCAATATTTTCATTTAATTCCATTTTACAATTATTTGGATGTTATTGAAAATGAAATTAGGCCACATTTTGTTGTGTCGTTGTTTTGGAACGTTTTAATCGACCAGGTTTATTACTCAAACTATCGTGATCATTATGGCCGTCTTGAATATAGCCGTCAGCCTATGAAATTTATTGGCAACTGCACTGCTCCCTCACTTATGAGTTCTGAATGTGGGACACATCTTCATCCTATAAAAATGTTTGAAGCGGTGAATGATTATCTAAATAAAGGGAATAGAGAGGGATTTCACCGTGAGGTTTTTAAAAAAGACGAAGACGATTATTAAAGAGAGAAAGTTGATTGCTCCATTTCACTTCAGGAGTCCTTTGATGTTATGAAGCAGGAATTAAAAGACTACTTCTTAAATCATGAACCTGAAGTATTTTGGAAAGACTTTTGGGAGAAATGTTTAATTGAGACTAAGGTCTTAGATTAGTATTTCTCAGCAGCCCTCTTATGCATCTCTTTCACAACTTTCACCAACGAAGCAGGTTTAATCACTTTCACCTGGTCACCGTAACTCATGATTTGCATTTGAAGTTCATAAGAAACCATTACGTTAATACTAATACGCAATTCCTTTTCAGTATCGGTAATTATTTTTTGAGTTGAATGAATCGTTTGACTTTTAATGTATTTCCCTTCTAATGGAGCAAAGGATAAAATGACTTCTTCAGGTTTATTATCAGAAATTGAAATACCAAAGGAATGTTTGAAATAAGCAATAGGATCAAACTTTTCAATCATGGTGTATTTCTCTTTTCCAGATTTCAGATTATCCATACGGTCAATTCCGAATGTGCGGATGGCTTTGTATTCGGGGTGATAGCCAACTAAATACCATCTATTGCGGTATTCTTTTAATAGATATGGGTGCAAGATGTGTCGTTTTGCTCCATCTCGCTCGAACGAATGATAATCGAATGAAACTACTTGAGATTTCTTGATGATCTCAATTAATTGCGAAAGGTATTCGGTGCCTTTAAAATAGGAAGCTTTTTCAACTTGAATGATTTTTTCAATTTGTTCGTTCTTTAAAATCTTGCGAATACTTAATGTTTGGAGGATCTTCTCAACGGCATTATCGAACTCGCCATGCAGTTCAGTCCCTTTAAATTGCTCGAGAATTCCCGCGGCAAACTCTATCGCATTGAGTTCTCCGCCAGTAAGTGCTATGGAAGCAATTGTATAACTGTCTTCAGTGTAATAATAACCACCATGCTGACGGCTGAATTCTATTGGCGCATTGTAATTTAAACCCTGATCGTTTCGGAGAGCATAAATATCCTTTTGGATAGTAGATTCAGAAAAGCTTTTACCCAAGACATTCTCGCATAATTCCACGATTTCTCCTAAAGTAGGGTAGGGCTTTTGTTTATCACGCAAAGCACCGTCAATAATACGGTATCTAATTAGGGCTTCTTTATTTGCTGGCATTTGGAGTAATTAAGCGAAAATTAATACTAAATATTTACTACGCACTTTGTTTGCGTTTTGACTTCGGAATTTTGTACCGAAAACTGAAATGCCTTCCTTCCGCAACGTAATAAACAAATATATGAAAATTAAAACGAAAATCACACTGCTTGATTCTATTGAATCTATTGGTAATCAGATGAAATTGATGACCGCTAAAGATGAATCAGCATTAAGACAAAATGATTTACTTAAATCGGAGATTCAGCCAATTATGGATTATTTGGAATGCACCGAAACGCAGACCATGCTTTTTTGTGCCATTTTCTATCTAACAATAACAGAGACATCTTGCTCCGCAAGTGACATTGGAAACGTATTGAATTGCAGTCCTTTCGAAATGATCCGACTAGATCCAGATATGAACGAACTAATAAAGAAAAAACATATCATCAAGGCAGGAAGTAATAACAATCGAAAGAAGCAGCACGTTTGCTTTGCAGTTCCATTTGATTTAATTGAGTTGGTTTCTAAAGGTGAAAAACGTGAGCCAATTGATGATACGATGGGCTTGTTTGAAGTTTCTGAAATATTGTTCAGGACTTTAGGCGATTACCGCGATGGTGATATCACATTTGATCATTTGAATGAAGAAATTGATTTTTATGTTGAGCGATTCGCACATTTTCCGGTTTTTAAGTATATGAATGAACTCACTTTGTCTGAAAACGAAAAGCTGATTTTCATTTATGTTTTAACCGATACTTGCCAGGGGGGAAGAATCCATTGATTTATTGTGGGGATTGAGTAAATACATTCTGAAGGTTCAGCATCGTGTGGATATGCGCAAGCGATTTTTAAATCGGACAGCTTATTTAGTGTCTGCGGATGTTTTTGAGTTTAATGATAATCATTTCAAAACGGATCAGTATGTGCGATTTACACGAAGAGCAACGGAACGCATTTTTGCTGATGAATCTATTTTATTCGATCGCAAAACCTTTTATCCAGGTCCCTGCATTTTGGTTGAGCATGAATCAATTAAGGAGAAAGCCCTATTTTATGATGAAACAGAAGTGAAAGAGCTGGCAATGTTTGAAGAAGTTATTCAACCAGCAAAGTATAAATCTGTTGTCGAAAGGTTAGAACAAAGGAATTTACCTACAGGCGTAACGGCCATTTTGCATGGATACCCAGGAACGGGTAAAACAGAAAGTGTTTATCAATTGGCTCGAAAGAGTAAGCGGAACATTTTACTGGTAGATATCTCGCAAATTCGCGATAAATATGTTGGTGAATCCGAGAAGCAGTTAAAGGAAGTTTTTAATGTTTATCGCAGAGCATTAAAACATTTTGATGAAGCTCCAATATTGTTATTCAATGAAAGCGATGCCCTTATTTCAAAAAGAGTAAATGTGGCACATAGTACCGATCAAATGAATAACGCCATGCAGAATGTTCTTTTGCAGGAGATGGAGAATTTCTCAGGAATTCTCATGGCAACTACCAATTTGATTCACAATTTGGACTCAGCCTTTGATCGTAGATTTTTATTTAAAATCAAATTCTCTAAGCCAAGTATAGAATCTCGCTCAAAGATTTGGAAAAGTAAGATCGATTCAATTTCTAAGGATGAAGCATTAAAGTTGGCCACAGATTTCGAGTTCTCGGGAGGACAAATAGATAACATCACAAAAAAGATGTTGATGAACTCGCTATTGTCAAATAAGCCTTGTGGGATAAATGAAATAATAGACTATTGTGAAAACGAGCTCTTCGTTAAAAAAGGGAAAAACAAGAGCATAGGTTTTTTCCTGCAAACTAATTAATATGAAAATAAAGAAGAAAGGGATTTACTGCATAGAAGGATTGTGGGATCATACGAACATTAAAGATAAGTCGAGCGTATTACCAATACTAAACTTGTTGGAGAACAGAGGCTATTGCAAATTCATACATCACAGTTGTGCAACACGGCAAGAATTGGAGTTCTTTCTAAATAAATGGAAGCAGAAGTCAGTTTCTAATAAATACCCCATTTTGTATTTGGCTTTTCATGGACAAGAGGAAGGGATTTATTTAAATAGCAAAGATTGCTACACAATTGATGAACTCTCGCAATTACTCGAGGATAAATGTTTGGGTAATGTAATTCACTTTGGTTCTTGTTCAACATTGCGAATGGATAAACGTAAGATTCAAACCTTCTTGAATAAGACAGGAGCAATAGCTACAATCGGATACAAAGAAGAAATTGATTGGTTGCTATCCACTGTTTGCGATTTGCTAATATTTGAGGCACTCCAACAAGACAAGTTCGACAGTAAAGGAATCAAAAATATTGAAGAGAAGATATTTAACGAATTCGGGAATCTAAACAAGATTTTAAACCTGCGTATGGTGATTAACGAGAAAATTCATTTCGCACGTGAAAGAGTTAAGAAATCCTAATTGCTATGTTTTGTAGCAATATCAAAATCAAAAGCATCACGCAAATACTCTGCGTTTAAACTCAGTCCCTTTGTCGAAAAGTAAATGAGATGAAAAGAGTATTATTAGATTATTCAATGTTAAGCACATTAGCAAATCCTGGAACAAGTAAAACGGAAAAAGCAAAAAATCCATTTTTTGCATATATGAATAGAGAGTCTGGATTGCAAGCGGTATGTTTTGATTTTCAATTGCAGGCCATCAACATTACTTCTTATAAAAGAAAAGCGATTGAAGAAGAAATGACACTAAAGGGATTTGAGCACATGGTTCGAAGTGAAGAGGGCATCTTAAATGAAGGTGAAGAAAACATGATCTTGCAAAGACAGGAATCGGTTGTTGAGCGACTAAACAAAAAATCGGATCGAATATCTAATTTATTCTCAAACGGACTAGCCAATTCAATATCAACATCCTTCATGTTACCAGGCTCTGTCATTTCCATGTATTGTACCCATTTTATAGATGAAAGTGATTTAAAGCAATACAATATTGAGGTTATCCCTTTGAACAAAGCGGAGCTTATGCGCATATTGATTTACATTAATCAGTGGAAAGAAAAGAACGATGGCTTTAAAATATCTGATTTAACCTTGTTGGATTTAATTACTCGAATGTTATGTGGATTCCTTCATATAGAAGAATGGCTGTTACTTGATTCAGAAAATCGGATGGCAGAATTGAATACAGTTTTCTGTAATGCCGAATTTCAAGAAACCTTGCAAAATTGTGAGTTTTATCCCACTTTAATTCGATAAATAATGGAAAAGGTAATTATTGATATAGGGCTTCTAAACCAATGGTGCGTGAGTTATCCCGAGAATTCTCAAGAAAATACACGTAAAATTCTAAAGTTATTGAATGAACATAATTTTCAACCATATATTTTTGATTTTCAGGCAAAATTATACGAATTGAAAGTGCTGAAATCACAACTGAAAGGAATCAGAATTAAGATTATTGAGAAAAAAGCGCTCGAGAATTCTTGGACACTTTTGGCAAATTATGAGGAGCAATTCAATGTTAAACTCTCAGATTTGGAGAAAACGAGTTTTTTGTCGTATGCCGGTTGTGGTTTTTCCGGTATTCAGTATTTCTTGAGAAACCTCGAGAATTCTTCAACTGTTGTCAAGAATTTTCAAGTTGAAAATAAATTTCTTACATTTAATATAGAACTCGTAAAGATATAAACCATGTCAAATATTCAATTGCACTTTTCACAATTATACACTTATGATGAATTGGTTGCAAAAAGAGAAGCGAATTCCCCTGGAATTTATATCTGGGGATTTAGAAGAGAAGATGGATCATTTGTTCCATACTATGTTGGTGAATCAAAAAACAGCATCAAGAATAGAATTATTGACCATTTTTTGCATCTCAATTACTCAAACACTTACATGATTTTCAATAATGAATTCTTGTCGAAATTTGAGAATCAAAATTCACTATTAAAAAGAGTTGGGAATGTAGACCAAACAATTGTTGCTGCGGACTCCCTTTTTGGCATTTTAGCTTATGCAAATAAGGAAGAATATATGCGTGAGAACGGAGAGTTTAAAAATTTCATAAAAGGGATGTCTTCCCAATACGTGGATCTAAAACGTACTGAAAAATCAGAAAAAATTCAATCTATTATCGAAAAGCACTTTTCAAAAGAAAACTTGTTTTATTCCTTTGCTCCTTTCAAGTTTGCTAATGGAACAAAAACACCCAAAGAAATTTATAAATATTTGGAAATGGTTGCAAAGTTTTCTTTGAGAAATAATGTAGTATCCCAGTCGAGTAATTTTAGCCTAAAACTAGAACCAATAGTAGAATTTTCTTCCGAAAACGACATCCTTAGGCCTCACTTTTATAGTGGTTCTAGTACTGTGGATATAGAAAAATCGACATATTCTCTTTATAAATAATTCCAACGCACATACCCTGCGTTCTAATGTATTTTCTTTGTATCGTTAAAAACATTGAAAGTATTATGACAATTCAGGAACAACTACTTCAGCTTGGAATTACTAAGTATCACATTGATACAAAAGGACAAATTACCGTCTACGAAAGCATTAATTGGGCAAATAGTGGCTTACGTCAGTTTCCCATTAAATTCTATCAGGTTTGGGGTGATTTAGATATTTCTGATAATCTACTTGAATCGCTCGAGAATTCTCCAGCATACATTTATGGGAATTTTAATTGCTATGGAAATAATTTGACTACCTTTCAAAATGGGCCCTATTTTGTTCAAAAACGCATTATTTGTTTAGGTAACAAAAATTTGAAGTCAATAGACTATTGGCCATTAAACGGATTGCAAAATCAATTTTCAATTATTGATAAACGCTTTGGTGCAACTCAAATAACTATTTATGATTATTGCATCAAAAACTTCTTTTGGAAACCGGAATTTACATTTGTGGAGAATGTAGAAATGTTATTAAAATTTAAGCCTGAAGCACTAACTGAATTGCACCAATACTTGGAAACTATTCCTGATTTGCAATTGCAAAATTTCAGAGGTGCAGTTCAAGCATCTGGCTTAGGAATTATATAGATAAATTAATTTCTCTCACAACCTGAAAAATTGAAATCAGAAAATAAAGTCCTAATTAATATAATAGGCACAGGTTACGATGTTTGTGTGTGTGAGGTTCCTTCTTTGTTATTAGACCAATTAAACTTGGGAATTGCAAAGGAGGAGCGTTCACTCGGTTATTTATTATTTGAAGATGAGTTTTATGCTAAATATCAAATACCTAAAACGGACACAAAAAATTATTCCACATGGAAAGATTTTGATAACAAAGGGGTGTATCGTGGTGCTAATTTATCAGAAAGAGGTCAATTGGAAATTTGGTTCAATAGAAAGCGAATCAAAACCTACCAATTCCATGAATTGATAAATGATGCAAACTTATTTCCCTTGTTTGATAATCAAGAACAATTTCTCAAGGACACGTTAGATACAAATAAACCTAATTTTGTCGTTGGCTATCAGGAAAAAGGACATTTGTCAAAATACAGAATGAACATCGATAGGTTCATTCCTGAAGAATTTCAATTACACATATTGCAATTTTTTACACCTCAATTAACCATTCGATTATTGCATAAAATTACTTACTCTGGAGTTGAAGTAAAATCATTAAAGGATGATACGGTTATAACGGGCACGCTATTTAATTGGCTTTAACCCTTATTTTTCATAGATTAGCTTTAAGAAAACAGAACATGAAACCACGTTACCTTACTAAATCTCGTTTTAAACTAGCTTTGGATTGTCCGAACAAACTGTTTTATACTCGAAAGAAAGAGTATGCTAATAAACAAGAAGAGGACACATTTCTGCAATCATTAGCAGAAGGCGGTTTTCAGGTGGAAGAATTAGCGCGTTTGCATTATCCAGGTGGAGTATTAATTTCTGGTAACGATGGAGATTATGATTTGTTAGTAGAGCAAACAAACAAACTCTTAGCAAAGAAAGATGTAATTATTTATGAAGCAGCTTTTAAATTTAAGAACTTATTCATTCGTACTGATATATTAGTAAAAAAAGGAACTAATATTCAGCTTATAGAAGTTAAGGCGAAATCGTTTGATTCAAACAACCCAGACTTTCTCGGAAGAAAAGAGAATATTTCTTCAGGGTGGCGCTCCTATTTATATGATTTAGCTTTTCAAAAACATGTGATTCTTCAATGCTTTCCTAACTGGAATGTAAAAGCTTTTTTGATGCTTGCTGATAAAACCAAGAATGCCAGTATTGATGGATTAAATCAACTGTTCAGAATAACAGGAAAATCAGAAAATCGGACTGGAATTCAAATGCCTGATGGTTTAACATTAAAAGATACGGGCGATTCTGTTTTGGGTTTGGCACCAATGGATGATATTCTGGAGATGATTTATAAAGGTGAAGATAAAGTTTATGACCTTGATTTTTTTGAATTGATAAAATTGTTTTCTGAGCATTACGAAAAGGATAAAAAAATAAATCATCCTGTAGGTTGGCATTGCAAAGGTTGTGAATTCTCGAAAAGTAAAGATGAAAAGATCTTAAAAAGTGGTTTCGAAGAATGTTGGAAGGAGCAAAAGGGTTGGACGGATAAGCAATTTGATAAACCAAACACCTTCGAAGTGTGGAACTTTGCAAGAGGTAAAAAGTTATTTGAGGAGCAGGATAAAATTTTCATGGAAGAGCTCACGGAAGATGACTTGGATGTAGAGGTGGAAGCAAATTCAATAACAACTTCCGAAAGAAGATGGATTCAAATTGAAAAAACTGTTTCAGGTGATAATACAGCTCATGTTGAAAAGGAGGGTTTAAAAGCGGAAATGAGTTCCTGGAAATTCCCATTAAACTTTATTGATTTTGAAACCAGCGCTGTTGCCTTACCATTTACAAAAGGAATGCATGCAAGTTGCTTTTCAATTTTCACATCATATTTTATATGAGGATGGACGTATTGAACACGCTGGGGAATTCATTAGCCACAAACCTGGAGAATTCCCGAATTTTATTTTTATTCGTGCTTTAAAAAAGAGTTTGGAGGCCAATAAAGGATCAGTGTTTCGTTATGCCACTCATGAAAACTCTATTTTAAATGCAATTCGTAATCAGTTGCTAAATTCAAAAGAAAAGGATAAAGATGATTTAATTGAATTTATTCAGTCTATAGCTGTTCCCACAAATTCTGGAACAGCAACCTGGGAAACTCCTGTGCGCAATATGATTGATTTACTCGATGTTGTTAAAAGATTCTACTATCATCCAAAAATGAAAGGAGGCAATGGAATCAAATTCGTTTTGCCTGCTATTTTGGAAGGATCTGATTTTTTAAAAAACAAATACAAAAAAACAATTGGTCAACTAAAACTTACGAGTAAAAATTTCTCAGACTCCCATGTTTGGTTGAATTACGAAAAAGGAAATGTTATAAACCCATATAAAAAGCTACCACCTTTATTTGATGACTGGACAGAAGAAGAAATTGAAAACTCAATTTCTGAATTGAATGGAATTCAAGATGGTGGAGGTGCATTAACTGCGTATGCCAAATTGCAATATCAAATTATGGAAGAGCGTGAACGAGCTAAAATTGTTTCTGGTTTGTTAAAGTATTGTGAGTTGGATACATTGGCAATGGTAATGTTGTATGAAGCGCTAAATGCAGAAGTTAAATGCTGAGTTTCTCGTTTTAAATTCGATTAATAATTTTGCAAAAAAAAAGGAGGCTATTCGCCTCCTTTTTTTATACTTCGAATTCCTCAGTAGGACAATCATCCGTATTAAATGTAATCATAACACCAACAGTATCAGGTTGAGTGTGTTTGTACAAGTTGAATCCACGAGCCCCAATATAGGCATCTATGAATTCTTGTAATTTAGCTTCAGCATAACGCTTTGCTTTTTTGTCTGTGTGGTCGACAACAACCCACGCAATTGCAACTATAGTCGCACCTGCAATGATTTCTTTTTTGTAAATTTTCATTGTTTATGTAGCCTTTTATGGTGTACTTATATAAATAGTCCAGAAAAATCAAAAAGACCATTTATTTGCAATTATTTTAAAAATAATTCCAAAATCATGTTTTCTGGCTGTTTTTTAGCCCATTTTTAGCGCAACGTAAATACCTTGCGTTCTTCTTAAATAGCTTTGTTTTTATTAAAAACTAAATTCAAAACAAAATGGCTTCAAGACATCAAATTTTATGTATTAAAAAGGCAGACAGACAAAATGCACATGAGCGAATAACCCAAATTGGCGGAAAGAATGCTGACGGCAAGAATTGGAGAATATCTCAAGCAGATGCTATCGCAGACATTGAAAGTGATAAATATGAATTTTATGTTACAAAAGGTGGCAGCACCGTTAACGTAATTGTTAGTACTAGTCGTTTCGGCAATAAATACATCAAGACAGTAAGTGACGGAGAGCAACCTGATAATTTATTGAGTTTGCCCGAGTGCATTTATTTAAAAGGGAGGGCTTTTGGCCCTCCCTTTTTAATATTTATCTTTTAGTTTCAGGAGAGTTACTTATTTCCTCTTCCACCACCTGATTTACCTCCCGTTTGACTTGGAGCATTTACTAATCCACTACTTTTTGCCATTGGATATCGATTTTAGTATTTTGCCTACTCTATATGCTTTTCGGCTTCCGCATTTTAATTTTGGCTTAATTAAGCTTTTGGAATCGCATCTTGCCTAATATTTAAAGGATGCTCTTCGTTAATTCGTGGATTTAAGAGACCTGCTCTGTTGTCCATGTCTGCTTTGTAAGCCCCATTGTTTGGGTTTTTTACATCAGCCCTTTGATTTGATTTTTTACTCATGTTTTTTGGTTTTAAGTTTACGGATATAAAATTCGAACATCTACATTCTACATTCCAGTATTTTGAAAATTCAAAAAGGCATATCTTGAAATTTTTTGATATATCCTTTATTGTGGCTGATTTTATTGGTAATTTGGAGTATTGGTGTTGTTTTTATATATTTATCTATACGTTTTAGTGAAATTTTTAATTCAAAAAGGCACATAATGAACAAAAGACTAGCTTCTGAAATATTTAGTATTGCCAAAAAAATCAATAAAGATGAGGCAAAGGCATTTTATAAGTATTCTTTACGAAAGGAGCCATCTGACGGAAAGGAGCATCGTTATGTAAAGTTGTATAAGCTCTATCAAAAGCAAACTGACAATTTAGATATTGAGGAAAATGTCTTAAAAAAGGAAGCTGCATTATTTACAAAGAGCTTAGATGACCTCAATCAAAAGCTACATGCTGAACTACTAAAATTTATTGCTGAGAATTATAGAGAAGTTAATTCAGACGAAACGGAAGCGAAAATTGTCGAGTTTCTAGATACTGGTGTTGCCTTGTTTGAAAAAGGCTTGTATTCTATTTCGCTTAAAAACATTCTTTCTGCTGTCGATCTATTAAAAGAGGTGCATAAAGAAAACTTAAAAGAACGAACCCTTTATCTTTCTTTGAGAGCTTTTGCACTTGTAATGCAAGTTAGATATAGGGTCGATTTGAATAAAAAAGATGAAAAAACAATCGAAGAATTCGAATTACTAATCCGACCATTTACAGCAATTGCGCGCAATTCTTATTATACACTAGCTGAAGGTGACAAGTTAGATTCTTTTGATAATGAAGATTTTAATAAATCAACCTTTTATGGATTATTGAATATTTATAATCATGAAAGAGAGTTGTTCGAATATGAATTGAAAGGGAAGGGCGGAATGGGTGCGTTTAAATTTGCTTTTCAAGGTTTTGGAAAAGGCAAAACAATTGGTATAAATGAAAAGAAGGCACAGGAAGCACTTATTGATGTAGAATCATATTTGTTTCAAATTGAGCGAATGTACAAAGCTATTCTTTCAAATGATATTTCAGATTTTGAAAGTGCTTACGAATCAATAAAACATAAGTTGTACCATGCGTTTTCTATGAAAGAATTCAATTTGGAACTTTCGGTTTTTATTTACAGACAATTGTTTGAGTTAAAAACGATTTTCACCTTAAAGAATGACCATGGCCCTCTGGATATTAATGGACTTGTTGATCTTGAGAATATATCAAGAAAAAAAATAGAACTGTTCAACGAGAATGAGATTTTGGATTTTCCTCTCCGAATGGAATTGAATGCATTTGTGATTTTATTCCTTTCAAAAAATTACGAAGAATTAAATAAGCGGATTGAGTCCTTCGAAAAAAATGTAAAAAAGAACATCTATAAAGATTACTACCTTGATATACGGGTATTGGATATTTTATGTAGAATAGGCAAAGGCGATGTTCATGATGATGAATTTTTAAAGAGAACTGATTACTATGAAAGTTTCATCAAAAAAAATCCTTGTACAGAGTTTCATAAGAAATTTAATGGTTTCGTTAATGCTTTTATAGAATCACCGGCAAATGATAGGAAAGCGATTTGTAAAAAGTATGTATTGAAACTCGAGAATGTTCAAAACGAACTCAATCATTTTCAAGCTGTATTCTTGAATTGGCTGATGAATAAAATTTAAGTGATCGCTCTGCGCATATACCTTGCGTTCTTCTATACTAATTTTGATGTTTTAGGACATAAAATTAGATAAGCAATGATGGGTGGAAAACTCTCTCAAATTCATAAAAAAAACGTGACAATTTTCAAGCAACTAGGCTCTGTAAACCCATTTGTTAATAGTTTGGACGAGAATTCTCAAGGAATTGAATGCCCTCATGAGAATTCGCAAGAATACTTGCTTTTTACGCAAATTCTTGGTTTTTGCATAATATTTGCCCAACGTCCCGATTTTTGCTATTTTAGCCATGAGCTACTCCCTCATTTTTATTACTAAAACACGTATTACCCACCCTTTACTATATGCGATTGCGTAGAAGATTACAAACGCGCTTGGGCACATTTGGGGGAGAGATTTAAAATAGAAGTACAGATGGAGAATGCCGTTAAAATAGATTTTGAAACTATTCCTTTTGTCAAAGGAGTGAATGATTTAATTACCGAAAATTATAATACTTATAAATCTTCGAGCAGAATTACAAGCGATTATAGAGGCGAAGTTGGAATAACGGCAGCTTATAATGGCCGTCAAATATTGGAATTACTTCAAAATGCCGATGATGAAGGGACAGACAAAGTTCTTATCGAATTAGATACTAAAAACAAGACTCTAACTGTTTCAAACAATGGTAATCCCTTTACAATAGAAGGAATTGCTTCATTAATGATTGCCAATAATAGTGTAAAAAAAGGTAATAAAAAAACATTTATCGGCAACAAGGGTCTCGGTTTCCGTTCAATATTAAACTGGACTAATTCAATTGAGATAATTACAAAAGAAATTATCTTAAAATTTTCACCACTCATTGCTCAAGAGAACTTCGAAAAAATTGTTACTGATAAAAATTTAAGAAATAGACTAATTGAACAAGAAAAGCCATTGCAAGACTTTGTGCCATTTGCTATTTTGGCCATTCCTAAATTAACACCTAATACTATTGAGAATTTTACATGGCAAACTACTATAGTGTTGAATTATAAAGATGGTGCAAAAAAAGATATTATAAATCAGCTTGAAGCACTCAAACCTGAGATACTTATCTTCCTTAATAATATAAAAAACTTAACTTATTCGATTGATGGGGTACCAACAGCAATAAGCAAAACTAATCCTAATAAGGATGATGAATCATTAGTAAGCATTAATTCTGTTAATTGGAACGTAAAAGACACAGGAGAAAAAAAGTTTAACGTTGATGAAGAAAAACATTACCAAATAAAAATTGGCTGGAAAAATGATTTATCAGACCAAGACACAAACTTCTTTACTTACTTTCCTACACAGGTTAAAACTCACTTTCCTTGTTTAATTCACGCCTCTTTTGATTTGGATCCAACTAGAAATCACATTAATGACCTGCCTGAGAATCATTTCGTATTAACAGAAATCGCTAATTTATTATGTGATTTGGCCACTAATGAATTGCAAAAGAGTTCAAAAGCCGATTGGAGAGGATTTCATTTATTAACACCTGTTGGCAGTTCAGAAAATAAACTACTTAATAAATATTTGTTTGACGAACTTTTAGAAAAAAAGAAAGCATTAGCTATCTACCCTTGTCTTGATGGCCAATATAGAACTAAGGACGAGATTGTTTTTTATAATAATGATTTTTCAAGTTGGATTTCACAAAATGGTTTTGAAGAATATTTCCCAAATGTTTTGTTAAGGGCGGAAGATAATGTTGAGATACAAAGATTTGAATTTAATAATAAAATAAGCCATGAAGAGTTTAAAAAAAGCATATCATCAATTTCTAAATCATTAGGGAAAAACAAAATAAATGAACGGGTAGAATTAATAACAATTTTGTTAGATGATGTTTTTAAAATTTATCATGAATCTAACACTAAAGAAACCTTTCCTCTTTTGATCGATTCATTGGGTGAGATAATTTCTGAAAACAATAGGGTATTTACCATTTTAAAAGGATCAATTGATCAACTTCATATTCCCAATTTTGTTAATATCTCTTTTATTGATATAGATCTAAGAAAGCAACTAGAAGAAGTATTAAAGCAAAGGCTGGATGAAAATAAAAAAGAAGATGAAGGTGATTATTCCAGAGCTTTAAAAAGAGTTTTGTCGCCTATTGTAAACATAGGTTCTAACGATATTATTGATGTTATTTCCACAATTATCAGCGAGACTAATGAGAAAATCGATTCAAGCACAAATCATAAAGAGGATATTTCAAAAGCTATTAAATCACTATATACAATATTTAACCATAATAAAGAGCGAGAGAATATTCTACAATCAAAATTATTACTATTAAATAAAAGAGGTGAAATAAAGCGATCTAATGAACTTTTTTTAAGTGAATACTACCCAACAGGAAAATTAACTGAAGAAATATTTGAAGATATTTATTCATCAGACAATTATCTAGGTTCACCTTTTAATTTTGGTTTTGAAACAACAGAAGACATTGAAATAATTGAGAGATTTTTTCTATGGCTTGGCGTAAATAAACATATTATTCTGAGCCCGATAAAATTTGCAAAAGGAAAATTCGAGTCAAATGAATATTTGAATTATGTGTTTGATAAGTTTGCTGAAACACCGCCATTAGTTACACAATATCATTTTGAGGGGGATGAGATAATTGATTTTGATAAGACATTCAAAAATATAAGTGCAGAAAAACTTATTCTACTTATTTCAAAAGATGGACGATTAAAGCAAAAAATTGAACAAAGTCACAGTGATAAACTATGGTCCCAATACAGCCAGGCATATAATACAATAATTTGCCCTTCTTATATTCAATATCAGATACAAATATTGTATAATTTCAGTGAATTCTTGTTGGACAACAACGATATTCCATTTTTGAATAAATTTCAATTGACTTTAGAAGATGGAATTCTTCAAAAACATAACATTACAGAGCAAGAATGCAATTATATTATTTCTAAACTAGGAGCTAAGTTGTCGTTTAATGAGTTGGAAATTGAATCTGTTTATGAATACATTCAAACATGCAAAGCAAACGATCCTAAACTTGATTATGGCCGGAAACTTTATTTAGCTGCATTTAATTATTTTAAAGCATTTGATGATGAAGATTTTTCAAAATTTGAAAAGAAATATGATTTATTAGCTGAAAAGGAGGGGATTAAAGATTATAAGCCGGTAACAGAAGTTTATTATAGTGATAATAATACTATGCCACGGCAAATCATTAGTAAATATTGGATCTTTGATTTCCCAAAACGTAATGGCGAAGAGCAAATAGCAAGGTATTTTGGGGTAAAAAAATTGATAGTATTGCTATATCAATAAACGAAGCATCAATTGAAAGTAATCGCCATGCAGCAACAAAAGAATTTAATGCCTGGTTCCTTAAAATTAAACCATACCTATTTGCTCATCGATTAAATGCAATAAAAACAGACGCATTAAAAAGGACGAACCTTGCGAGTCTTAAAAATGTAGAAATTGAGCTTGTATCATCTATAAACTACTCGTTTGATACTTATAACGATAATATTTTATTACCGGGTGAGTATTTAAAAATTGGGCATAGTAAGTTTATTTTATGTGGTGAAGAAGGCTGCATTTTGGAGAGCCTGAAAGAATCTTCTGAATTTTGTGAAGCATTTGCTGAAATAATTTGTACCCTCTTTTTGGTTAGCGATAAAAAGGATGATTATAGAGCAGTTTTTAAGGACAAAAATTCGCTTAAAGATTCGCTTTATATTATAAAATCAAAATCATTAGAGGATAAGTTAAGCGAAGCTCGAATCCTTTTCGGTGTTTCATTACAAGAAATTAATTTCTGGAATACTTTATTAAATACTAATGCTAATAAAATTAGTCAAGACATATCACAAGAATCCGAATTAATTATAGAGTTGAAAAATATTTTTGGTGAAGATTTTGAATTACCAGGAAATTACAAAAAAGTAGACCTTGAAAATTTCAATAACAAAGAAAGTGTTGATTTTCTAAAATGGGCATGTAAATTAACTTCGCTCAACTTGTTGCAGATTAAGAAATTATTACCCGATTTTAATGGCATTAGAGATTGGCATTATTCAAAATTTAAAAATCTATTTTCTATTGAGGAGCTATTTGGGAAAGCTTTATTATTATCGTTAAGTAACCAAGGAATTGCGGAACAATCAAAATTTTATAGTATTAGAAAGACTTATAATGAATTTGTTGATAAAGCAAATAAGAGACTTTCTATAGAAAATGCATATTTATTTGATGTTGACTATAAACAATTGTTATTAGATAATTTAGATAGATCATACAACATCAACACTAAGGATACTGCGCTAGTAGGTATTTTAATTTTAAATTACTATGAAGAATTGCTTGATGATTATAAGATTGAAATGAATGATCTGTCTGATGAAATTAAAGGATTGCTTTATTTTGAAGGACATTACGCTCACCTAAAAACACTTTTTGATGAGTTAAAGAAGGACGATGATACAGCAACTGAAAAGGATATTCCATCTGATGATGCAGTTTTGCCAATTTCAAAGACTTTAATTGGAGGAAAAAATGCTCCATTACCCAAAGGAAAGAAAACTAAAGCAAGACCTCCATTAGAGTTCAGCAAGAAAAGGGAAGGCCAGCAAAAAAGAGCCGGAAAAATAGCCGAAAAATTTGTTTTTAACTCTTTGAAGAAAGAATACCCCGAGGGGAACATTCAATGGTTATCAGGCAACTCCGAGCAGCAAGGTATGGTTAAAGACGATAGTTTGGGATATGATATTAGATACACAATTGACAACTCAGAAAATTGGATTTTTTTAGAAGTGAAATCTGTTTCGAATGATAGTTTTATAATAAGTGCCCATGAAGTTTATGTAGCTTTTGAAAAATCGAAAATTGGAGAAGAGTACCATTTGGGCTTAGTAAAAGATGGAAAATACATATGGTTGAGGATTTTTTTATTACCGATGAATGGAAAGATAACTTTGAATTAATTCAAGGTGGTTCATCAATTAGGCCATTAGATTTTGAGGTGTTTTTTGAGTTGCCTGGAGATTTGGTAGAAATTTAATTAAGAAATTGTTAATTTAAACAAAGAAATGTAATGTCATCAATAAACACATACTTCAGTCAAAAAGATAACCTTCGAGATGTTATTTTGGAAAATCTAGATTTAGCCTCTTACAGCGTTAATGTTGCAGTGGCATGGTTTACAGATGTAAAACTATTCAACAAATTGCTTGAGGTACAAGCCAGAGGAGTTAAAGTTGAATTAATTATAACAAATCATCACTTTAATGATGAAAGTCGTAATGACTACAAATTAATAAAAGATAATGGCGGTATATTTATAGAAATAGGTGGAGACTATAATACAATGCATCATAAATTTTGCATAATAGATCATAAAATATTGTTGCAAGGTTCATTTAATTGGACAAAAAAAGCGAATGACAGTAATAATGAAACATTACTAGTTATTAAGGAGGATGTACAGTCTATTAATGAGTTTACTGATGAATTCGACCGCCTGAAAAAAATGGCCGGATTAAAAAAAGAACTACATGAACTTGAAATTTCTAAGGCACTAAAATATTTTGCATTAATTAAGACTTTTATCGACTTGGGTAAAACGGCAGAGATAAATCAGTATTTACACGAAATAAAGGATGTGGCTGAACTAAAAACTGCTGTGGATTTACTTTTTAATGGTGAATATGAAAAAGCAAAGGTTGAAATAGATTTATTAACTAAAAAATTTACGGCCCTAACTAATGTTAGTATATTAGAAAAGGAGGAATTAGTTTTTAAGATTAGGTTACTTTCTGAACAAATTAAACAAATTGAGATAGAACGTACGGAAGTTGAGGATGTAATTGACAATTTTAACAGAAGATACATTCTAGAATTGAATCCCATTATTGCAAGTATAATTAACCTTAAGAAAAAGATATATGAAAAACTAAAGGCAAAAGGAATTTTTGATGAAACTTTTGAAGAACTTAAAAATCAATATGAAAAAATAAAGAAGAATTAGAAAAGAGGGAGGAAAAAGAGTTCCGGATCTTAATGAAAAGATAAATCAGATTTGAAAAGGATTTATCATGAAGCTTCTACATTATGTCACCCTGATTCTTCAAAATGCGTTATTGAAGATAAATCAAAAGCAGAAGAAATATTCTCTGCACTTTCAACTGCCTATAAGGCCAAAGATTATGAAAAAGTAAAAGATATTTATGATGAACTTAAGTTAGGAGTGATTAATTCTGAAACACTCAAAGATACCGAAATGGAAAAGTTAAGAAGTAAATTAGCCGTATTAGAGTTTAAATACAATAAAAACATAGGTGTATTACGAACATTAAAAACAACTGACCCATATTTAACGATTAAAGAGCTAACAAATTGGGATGCGTTTTTTGAAAATCAAAAAACAATTCTGTTTAATCAAAAAGAAGGATTAGGATTAAAATTTGTGCAATCATGAGTAATGAATTAGAAAAAAACAATACTAAATTAAGCCAACAACAAACTGGGTTGGGCAAGGCGAAACTTGGTCAAAGCATGTTGGCTGGATCATTAGCAAGCCTTAGCAAAATTACTTTACCTCGGATGTTTAATCAGTTAGTGATATTTCTATTAGATGGAAGTGGTTCAATGACTTATCCTGGTAGTTCGGGTAAATCGAAGGGCCATGAAGTCCATCAGGCTGTAATAAACGTCTTAGAAAGGTTGAAAGACAGCAAAAACGAATCATCTTTTGATGTGGCATTGTGGGCATTTGCTAACGAATCAGTTTCTATGTTTCCAATTAAACAGATAAATGAATTTAATTTGGTAAAAGATTGTTTTAATCCATGCGAGTTTATTAATGATTACTCAAAAACAAATCTTCAGGATACTCTTATAAGCGCAAGGGAACTATCATTAAGTTATTTAGAAAAACACAGAGATCAAAATACAAAAGTGCTTATTATTATACTTGGTGATGGCGCAATAAATGATTACGAAAGTACATTAGAGGTAAAAGAATCACTAATTGGTAACGAAAAAATTGTTTTTTCATCAATATTATTCGAGTCTCCAGGTTGGATTGAAAAGTTTGACGAATCTATTATCGAGAGTGTCAAAGGTGAATTTTCTAAATTGGCTACCTCTGAAGCGGATTATATGTCGACAGTGGATCCAGAAAAAATTAGAAGCCATATGATTCAGAGTATTACAAAAATTTCAAAAATATAATCAATGGTCTATTTATCAGCTAAACATATTGCCATTAAAAAAGACCAGGATAGGACTTTTTTTGACAGAGATAAAATAATTTTGTGTGATGGTATAGGAGAATTTAAAGATTCTGCAAAAGCAGCTGAAATACTAATTGATAATTTAATAACAACGCAATCAATCGTAGAAACAAGGGGAATGATTGAAAAGTCTGTTATGGAAATAATTACAAGTAATCTGATAGCTGGAACCACTTATATAATGGCGACATTAATGGATGATAATAACAAACTTGCCTTGAGTTATATTGGTAATGGTGGTATTATAAAAATGCAGGGAGACTTTTATGAACTCCCGAAAACATATTCAGATATTAATAAGCCATACAGATATTTAAATTTGATGATGCCTCATATTGACAGAGACGGCATTCTTGTTAGGCATGTTTCCCATCAAAGTAATCCGGAGGAATTAATACCATCAAATATCGATATCACACTTGATGGCATTAACGGAGATATTGTAATTATTTGCACGGATGGCATAACCTCACTAGAAGACGATTTTATAGTAGCAGACGACCAAAGCAGATTATGGCGAAATCAATCAGGATTACTTTCCAAATTCATTGAACACCTGCATGATTTTTTAAAAGCTAACTATGCCTTTATTTCAAATCAAAAGATTGAAAAATTTATAGAGCTCGAATTAAATGATTTTAAAGAAAATAAATTACTTGAAGACGATGCAAGTGTCGGTGTTATTCTAACAGAAGAAGTAATTAACTATTATAAAACAGTTTATCATGCAAAATAAACTTACCGATATACACAGTATAAGTGCAATACAACAGAACCTAAGTTATAACTTATATAGTCTTAAGTTGGTTAATTTTGAAGATTTACAGATTGGAGCAGGTGCCGTTGGAAGTGTGTTTAAGGTCACAACAATTGATGGTATAGCTCAAGATGGATTACTTCTTAAAATTGTGTCTGAAGAAGATTTTCGTAACAAATCATTCGAAACAATTTTCCATTTGCACGAAAAAATAAATGAACGGCAGCTTATAAGTAAGATTCCTGTATTTGATGAAGTGCCGGAATTAAACGGATTACCATTTCTCGCATTTAAAGGGAAACTGAATAGCACAGATAAGGAAGTTACAGGATTCGTCATGAAGGATCTCGGCTACTTTGGATTTAGTGACATGGGCTCAGAGAATTGGGATAGAAATAAGTACATACAAGGTGTTGGTTTCGAAGAAAAACTTTATTTATGTTATCAATTTTCCAGAGGGGTTAACTTCTTGCACGAACTTAAATTTATTCATGCTGACCTTAAGGATGTTTCAATCTTTGTTAATCCCGAAAAACCACAGCTTTCCATTATTGATTATGATGGAGGATATAATTATGACAAGCAGGGTTTTGCATTAACCCTTGGAGCCATCAATTCATGGGCTTCTAAATATTGGCGAAAATTAATGGGTCAAGGGAACTTCTTCTAAAGATATTTCACTAGTGGAAAGATTAGATGAAGAGAACTGGGTTTTGGCTAATGGTTTATTTGAAGTTTTGTTTAGGATACCACCATTTCACTTTATTAAAAATTTAGAAGATGATTCATTAGAAAATTATTTAAAAAGAAAATCAATGGCCATATTTTTCAGACAAATCTGAGCATGTTAATAAGGAGAGCGTTCATAATCATAAAGTAATTATTGAGTTAATGGAAGCCTTGAGTAAAGAAGGTCTTAAGCCGATAATAGATAAATTCAAAACTGTATTCAATGAAGGTTTTTTTAGAACAAACAAAAGATTAACGCCAAAACAATGGAAAGATCTCATATTTGAGATAAGCAAGGAACTTGTTGGGGCTCCAAGATTAGAAGCATTTCAATCAAATAAAACCGAAATTAAGGAAAAAAATGAGAAAGTAAATTTTCAATGGAAAGGCTCCTTTTTCCGGGCGGTGTATTTAAACGATAGCCTAGTTGATTCTTTTAAAAATATATCAGAAATATCATTAGAAGATGAGCAGAACGTAACAATCAAACTGGTAAATGATTTTGGTGTAACTGAAGCTAAGTTGCAAATTTATGCTGTAAAAACAGACCCAATAATCTTAAAGTTCGAATCGAACATATACCTGAGAACTGATTTATCACCAGTAATACTAAAATGGGAAACCAGAGATTGTAAAGAAGTTCATATTGCAAATGAAGTTTTATCATCTTCAGGTACATTTGAAATTAATCCCCTTGAGCGCAATGTATACAAGCTTGTTGTAAAAGGATTTTTCGATCAAGAAGTTTTTTCTGAAATAATTATAGATGTTGAACAAGTAAAAATTAACTTATTCAAATATGAAATTAATATAGAAAAAGGTATTGATAATATTGATTTATTTTGGGAAACCGAACATGCTACAGATGTTGAAATAACGCCTAATCTTGGAAAGGTTGAGTTAAATGGTTCAACTAGTATTGGGATTATAGACAAAACAGAATTTACAATAAAAGCTAAAGGTTTTTTTAATTCAGTCGACAAAACAATTGAAGCACAACCTTTTCCAATTCCAATTATAAAGGGACTTTTTATTCCAACCCCAATCTTAAAATTAGAAACCGCTATTCCAGCTAATTTATTAGAAATCCCAATTACACTGACAGATTCATTAAAAGTAAATGTAAATAACAATATACTGTATAATTCACCTGAACCTTCATTTATTAATTTTAATGAAAGTCAATTAGTAAAAAATAACAATAATCTATCAGATAAAAAAATAAATAACATTTCAGGGTTGTTCAATAATCTTTTTACCCGAATAAATAAAAAATAATAAATATGAAATCATTTATAAAGTATGTATTTAGAAAAGTTGAAACATTTTTTCTTTGGTCATCAGGTGCAGATTTAAGTGTACTTCAGCAAGTGCCTATGGAAAAGAATAAGTTTTTAGGTATTGGTGGGACTATTATTTTTACTGCATTGATGGCTAGTTTTGCCGGTGGGTATGCCTTTTTTACGGCATTTAAGGAATCGTTTCAACTATCGAATTCTGATGGAATCAAAGTTGAAATTATTTTAGTTAAGAGCTATTATTTAGCTGTATTCTTTGGTATTTTCTGGGGCGCCTTAATTTTCAATTTAGATCGGTTTATCGTATCAACCTTTGGTGTTGGCGATGGAAAAAAAACTATTTCGAGACAGGAACTTTTTGAAGCAACACCAAGGCTTATAATGGCCATCATACTTGGTTTTGTTATTTCTACTCCTCTTGAATTAAAATTATTTGAAAAGGAAATAAAAGTTGAAGTTGAGAATATGATTAGAAATGAGAGGGATAAGTTGGATGGTAAAGAGGCTCCATTATTGAAAATTATTTCTGATAAGAAGACTGAAATCAAACAATTAAAACAAGATCAAAATTCCTTAATAACAAAAGTCGAATCAATTCCGAATGCACAAACAATAGAAGACAAGCAAATAGCATTGATTAATGATGAAATAAACAGACTTGACCAATTAATAAGCTCTAACAATGTTAGCTATACTAAATACAATACATTGTTTGAAAATGCAACAGATGAAGCGGAGAAAGGTCAATATAAAAAAATACGAGACAAATTTTCCAATGGTTCGAACCTTAAAAAGAAGTCAGAATTGCTAACTCAAATATCAAGTTTAAACAATGAGAAATTTGAAAGTGGTAAGAGTTTAATTAAAGAAACTAATGAGTTGAGGAAGATTAATCAACCCAAAATTGAAGCATTAGAAAAGGAGGTCTCTAATTTTGAAAGACAATTATTAGATAAGAAGAATGCTAACGATGAAGTTACCAAACAGTTCTCAGGATTAATGGCACGCATGTTGGCCCTTTCTAATTTAACAGATAGATACTTAACAATATGGTTTTCAAAATGGTTGATTACTTTGCTTTTTATTTTTATTGAAATTGCACCAATTTTGTTTAAAATGATGACAGAGAGAGGGCCATATGATGACATTATCGACAGAATAAAGCATGTAGAAAAAGTTAGACAGTTAGAAATACAGTCTAATGTAAATCAAGAAATAAATACAGCAGTAAGAATCCATTCAGATAAATATGAACAAAAATTAAATGTTGAATTGCAATCAAATAAAGAAGTACTTGAAGCCATTTCAAAAGCTCAACAAGAAATAGCACTTGTTGCCATTGAAACTTGGAAGGAGGAACAAAAAAAGAAAATGAGAGATAGTGGAGCAAGTATTATTAGTTCAGAAAACAGATAATTTATAATTTATCATTACAACAAGCCCACGAAGATAAAGTCTCGGAAATATTCATACGTAAACCTTTACTTCATGTGTCCCATAATGGTTTATTCTGGTATATTGAAAAACTTAATACATAATTATGAAAAAACATTATATTAGCCTTGCGTAAGTCTGATGTGGTTTCCAAAAATTTACTCACCATTTCCAACTATAACAACGATTAAAGTGAACCGGATTAAAGAAGTTATAGAACATGAAGGGTATGAAGCAAAAATGGCTTTCAGAAAAACGAGGAAAGAGTTATCCGGTAATAAATGGTTATGATCAAAACAAAAAACAACCGCGTTTGGATTTGCTATTTGAAATTGCCGAAATACTTGAAATGGGCCCCAAAGACTTATTAGTAACAAAGAAAATTTAAATAGATATATGAAACTTATTTCAACTTCAGCATTAGCAAAAGAAAGGGATTGGGATCCAAAGGAATTATTTATCCAATTAAAAGATAAAGGTTGGATTTATAAAAAGGATGACCAATGGCATTTGACTAAAGAAGGAAGAATGGCCGGTGGTGACATGCTCAGCAATCCTAAATTTGGAGATTATGTAGCTTGGCCAAGTAATATAAATATTGAACAATCCATAAGCTCAAAAGGAACATTAAGTGCCACACAACTTGGTGAGAATTTTAAAATATCAAGTCAAAAAACCAATTTGTATTTAAAGGAGTTAGGATGGATTGAAAAAGATAAAGGTGGTTGGGTTCTTACAAAAGAGGGAAAGAAAAACGGTGGACACCAAATGGAAGCCCAAAACGCAAAGCCTTATGCAATTTGGAACGAAACAATATTGAAGAATAGTTTTTTAATTAGAACTATTGCCATCGGGGAGGGTAATTATGTTGAAACAAAAGAAGAGATTGAGAAGGAAGAATCGAAAGACGATTTTAGAAAAAAAATATCCTGCTGAAAAACGAACTTCTGATGGACATTATGTAAGAAGCAGAGCAGAACAATTAATCGATAATTTTTTATACTCCCATGGTATTGTTCATGCATATGAAAAGAAATTAAACATTGATGAAGAAATGTATTGTGATTTTTATTTACCGGATAAGAAAATATATATAGAATTTTGGGGAATGGAAGAAAATGAAAAATATGCTGCACGAAAGAAGAGTAAACAAGAATTATACGCTAAATACAATTTTAATTTAATACAATTAAATGACTCAGACCTTGAAAATTTAGATGAAGCGATTGAAGCTAAACTAAGGAAGTATGGTATTGACATAAATTAAACTCTTTTTCGAAAGAAATTAAGCCTAGCCAATAATACAGACGAAATAATATGCCAACAATATACGACAACATTGAAAAACACTTAGAGGAAGGGTTAAACAAAACGCTTGAAACTTCAAAACGAGCCGATTTTTGTATCGGTTATTTTAATTTGCGTGGGTGGCAAAAAGTAGCTGAAAAAGTAGAAAAACTAGAAGGGGATTTTTTGCCGCCTGAATTTGAAGATGATACTAAATATCATTGTAGAGTTTTAATTGGTATGCAGAAACTCCCGGCTGATGAAATTAAGGATCAATACATCGGTGAAGGAAATGTTATGATTGATAATATTACTGCACAAGAATTGCGAAAGAAAATTGCAAGAGAATTTCGTGAGCAATTAGTAATTGGAAATCCGACTAACTCTGATGAAAAGGCGTTGAAACGATTAGCCAAGCAACTAAGAGAAAAACGTGTTATTGTTAAATTACATCTCAAACACAGACTTCATGCTAAGTTGTATTTAGCTCACCGTAATGATTATAATAGTCCAACAATTGGATTTGTAGGAAGTTCTAATCTTACTTTTTCTGGAATTAAAGGACAAGGCGAATTGAATGTTGATGTTGTTGAAGGTGACGCTGCAAAAAAACTTGCAAAATGGTATCAGGACAGATGGATTGATCGCTGGAGTATTGACATTACAGATGAACTTGCCGAAATAATTGAAACGAGTTGGGCAACCGAAAAATTAAACTTGCCATACTATGTATACCTTAAAATGGCTTATCACTTGTCAAGAGAAGCAAGGGCTGGTATTTCTGAATTTCAATTACCTAAGGTTTTTGAAAGAGAACTATTGCCTTTTCAACAGAGTGCCGTTAAAGTTGCAGCTCATCATTTGCATCACAGAGGTGGTGTTATAATTGGAGATGTTGTTGGTTTAGGAAAAACTATTACTGCAACAGCATTGGCAAAAATGTTTGAAGATGATTTTTTTCTCGAAACGTTGATAATATGCCCTAAGAATCTTGTTGGTATGTGGACTGATTATGCACACACCTACCAATTAAGAGCAAAAATAATGTCTGTTACTCAAGCGCAAACTAAACTTGCTAATGAAAGAAGATACAGGTTGGTTATAATTGATGAGAGTCATAATCTTCGTAATCGAGATGGAAAAAGATACAGAGCCATACAAGAATACATTCAGTTAAATGACAGTAAGGTAATCATGCTGACAGCGACACCTTACAATAAAACATATTTAGATTTAAGTAATCAACTTCGTTTATTTTTAGATGAAGAATATAATCTTGGCATCAGTCCAGAAAGATATATTGAAAGCATCGGTGGCAGAATACATTTTCTCGCTAACCATCAAGTTCCCGAAACCTCAATTTCTGCTTTTGAAAAAAGTCAATTCTCAGACGACTGGGCAGAGTTAATGCGATTATTTTTAGTGCGAAGAACACGTAGCTTCATTAAAACGAACTATGCGAAAAACGACCCTGAGAAAGATAGAAAATACTTGGAATTTTCAGATGGAAGGCGATCCTATTTTCCAGATCGACTGCCACGCAAAGTCGAATATGTTTTTAATCCCAAAGACCCGAAAGACCAATATGCTAAATTATATTCCAAAAAGGTTGTTGATATTATTGATGGATTAATACTTCCCCGTTATGGTTTAGGACAACAAGGCTATGAAAACAAGAAGCCCGTTGTTGAAATTACAAAGGAAGAAATTCTTATTAAAGAAAATCTTAGTCGTGCTGGCACTCGGCTTATTGGTTTTGCAAGAACTAACCTCTTTAAAAGATTAGAAAGTAGTGGCTACTCTTTTCTGCTATCAATAAGTCGTCACATACTTAGAAATTATCTATTTATCTATGCAATTGAAAACAATTTGCCATTCCCTATTGGCAAACAAGAAGCTGGATTAATTGATGATTTTATGTATTCTGATAATGAGGAGGACGATGAAGAAAACAATAATGAATCTCAAACCGAAATACTTACCACAGCAAAGGAATATTTAAAGCAGGCAGAAAAATATTATTCTTACTTATACAATAAGAAAAGTAATTTTCAATGGATAAAAAGCCAATTATTCAGCGATAAGTTTAAAACTCATTTGGAGAATGACGGCAAGGAACTTATGAAAATATTATCATTGGGAAAAGACTGGAAGCAAGAAGAGGATAGACAATTAAATGCGCTGCATGAATTAATAACTAAAAAACATAAAAATGAAAAGGTATTAATTTTTACGCAATACTCTGATACTGCCAATTACCTCTTTGATTCATTAAAGAAAAGGGGTATTAAGCAAATGGATTGTGTTACCGGAGATAACGAGAATCCTACAGGAATAGCCTATCGTTTCAGTCCTAAGAGTAACAATAAGGACATCCCGCAAAACCAAGAAATTAGAGTTTTGATTACTACAGATGTATTAAGTGAAGGTCAAAATTTGCAAGATGCTCATATCGTTTTAAATTATGATTTACCTTGGGCTATTATTCGTTTAATTCAGCGTGCAGGTCGTGTTGATCGTATTGGGCAAGAGCATCACGAAATTTTTTGTTATTCATTTTTACCAGAAGATGGCATAGAAAACATTATCAACTTACGTGGCCGTTTAAGTCAAAGGATTCGCGAAAATGCCGAAACAGTTGGTTCTGATGAAGTTTTCTTTGAAGGAGACCCAATCAATATTCAAGATTTGTATAATGAAAAGTCAGGCATCCTAGATGAGGAAGAAGATATTGAAGTTGATTTGGCTTCATTCGCATTTCAAATATGGAAAAATGCAATTGATCAACAACCAGAGCTAGCAAAATTGATTCCTGATATGCCCGATGTGCTTTATGCAACCATGAAGGGTTCTAATGAGCAAGAGAAGAATGGTTCTATCGTTTATACAAAAACTGCAAGTGAAAACGATGTATTAGCTTGGGTTGATGAAACAGGGAAAATAATTACTCAGTCTCAGTTCCAAATTTTAAAAGCCGTAAAGTGTGGCCCTACAGAACCTGCACTTGAACGATTTGAAAAACATCATGATTTGGTGAAAATTGGCTTAAACCATATTAAAGATACTGAATCAAAAGTCGGAGGTCAATTAGGGAAGAAATCGGGAGCTAGATATAGAGCATACAATCGTTTATTTTCTTATGCTCAAAGGCATGAAGGAACCTTATTTATAACGGAAGAATTAAAGCGAGCTATTCAGGATATTTATGATTATCCTTTAAGGGAGTTTGCACGAGATACGATAAACAGACAACTTAAAACAGGTATTACAGATGAGGAATTGAGTAACTTAATTGTTTCACTGCGTGAAGACGGAAAACTAAGTCTGATCAGTGAAGACGAGAATGTTAGTAAAGAGCCACAAATTATATGCTCGATGGGCTTAAGAATAAAGTAATATGAAAAAAGCACAATTTACAGAATTTATTAAGGCATTTGATTTTAAAGACCTTTTTAATCAGTTAGGCTGGGATAATTTTAATAATCAATTGCCGGTTGCAATAAACGAGGAAGCGTTTATGCTGCAAGGTATAGCAGAAAAAAAAGGATTCGTAATTATACTTTGCCCTCCATTATCAAATGGCAAAATTCCTTTAAGTAATATTCGTAAACAATTAGAAAGTAAAGTTGCAAATCACTATTTCGAACATCTTATAATTTATTCTGACAGAGATAAGAAACAACAAATTTGGCAACTCGCAATTAAGGAAGAGAACAAGCCCAAACAAGTTCGTGAAGTAAGTTGGTACACACATCAAGATGTTGAAGGACTTTTTCAACGAATGAAAAATTTACTCTTCACTTTAGATGATGAAGAAAAAATTACAATCGTTGATGTCAAGCAACGTATTTCTGAAAATTTTGCACGTAACACCGACCAGGTTACTAAAAAATTCTATGACCAATTCAAAAAGCAACACACAATTTTTCTTGATTTTATTGATGGGATTGATGAGCACATTAGTGATAAAGAAAACCTTAATAAACAATGGTATGCATCTTTAATGCTTAACCGTTTAATGTTCTGTTATTTTATTCAAAAGAAAGGCTTTTTAGACCAAGATATACATTACTTGCAAAATAAGTTAGGTGCTTGTTCAGATAAATCCGGTAAAAATAATTTCTATAGCTTTTATCGCAGTTTTTTGCTAGAGTTATTTCACGATGGTTTAGGTAAACCCGAAAAAAACGTAAACAAAAATTACCAGTTGACTTAGGTAAAATACCTTACCTAAATGGTGGTTTGTTCGATGTTCACGAATTGGAACATCAATTTTCACAAATTAATATTGCTGACGAAGCTTTTAAAAAAATATTTGATTTTTTTGATCAATGGAATTGGCATTTAGATAATAGCATAGAGGCAACAGGTCGTGATATTAACCCAGATGTTATTGGTTATATCTTTGAAAAATACATCAACGACAGGGCAGAAATGGGAGCATATTACACAAAGGAAGATATTACAGATTACATAGGTAAAAACACCATTATCCCATTTTTATTTGATGAAACTGCACGTAACTGCAAGGAGCCGTTTAAATCAAATGGTGAAATTTGGTCGTATATTAAAAATAGTGGTGATGATTATATTTTTGATGCAGTAAAGTATGGTATACGCAAAAATGGGGATATTTTGAGCGATTTACCTAAAGAAATTCAAGAGGGCTTTAATGATAACCTCGAAAAGCAATTAGTAAATGCAGTTAGTAAATCTCACTTGTGGGAAATTCGTAAAACATGGAATCAGCCTGCTCCTAAAGACATTGCATTGCCAACCGAATTATATCGTGAGTTAATTGATAGAAGAAAACGCTACAATGAAATAAATACTAAAATATCAAATGGAGAAATAAAGTCAATCAATGACTTTATTTCCTACAATATAAATATCCGTCAGTTTACTCAAGATTTTATCGAAAGCACACCAGATGCAAACTTTGTTGAGCATTTTTACAAAGCAATTAATAAAATTACAATTTTAGACCCCACATGCGGTTCGGGTGCATTCTTGTTTGCGGCACTCAATATTTTAGAACCAATGTATGAGGCTTGTATTATCCGCATGGAACAGTTTACATCTGAGCAGCCGGCTAAATATAAGTTCTTTGAAAAAACATTAGAAGATGTAAAAAGCGAAAAGCATCCAAACTTACAATACTACATTTACAAAAGCATTATACTAAATAATCTTTACGGTGTAGATATAATGAAAGAAGCGGTAGAAATTGCCAAGCTGCGCTTATTTTTAAAATTAGTTGCTTGTGTAGATGTAAATCCACGGAAAGAAAATTTTGGATTAGAACCTTTGCCTGATGTTGATTTTAATATTCGTTCCGGTAATACATTAATTGGTTTTGCAACAGAAAAAGAAATGTTGGAAACTATAAGAAAGACGGAGCCAATGTTTGCCGAAGCAAAAGTAGAAGATTTTAAAGAGGAGTTTGAATTGGTTGGTAAAGCCTTCAGCCATTTTCAGAACAATCAATTAATTAACGACCAAGGAAGTGATAGTTTTAAAAAGGCAAAAGCTGATTTAAGTGCAAGATTAAAAGAATTGAATCAAAAATTGAATGAATATCTTTCTTCTAATTATGGTATTACGGATTTAGAAAAAAATGTCGAAATAGAGATAACAACAGATAAGGGCAAAAAAACGAAGAAAAAAATCAATCAATTTCAATACTGGTTAAGCTCGCACAAACCTTTTCATTGGTTTGCAGAATTTTACAAAATTGTTGCGGCAGATGGAGGTTTCGATGTAATAATTGGTAATCCTCCGTACGTTGTTTATACAGAAGAAAAAAGTGAATATATATTGAAAGATTATACTACACTGTCTTGCTCAAACTTGTATGCATATTGCACAGAAAGATCGTTTTCGTTACTTCATAGCAGAGGTAAGTTTGGATTCATAATACCTAATTCTAGTATTTCCGCTGGTAAATTGAGTCCTTTACAAGCAATTTTAAAAACAAATAAATCATCATGGATATCAAATTACTCTTGGCGCCCAGGTAAATTATTTGATGGTGCGAATATGTTATTGGCTATAATTATTTCTGATTGCAATACCAAAGATCAACTTTATTCATCACAATATTATAAATGGTATAATGATTACAGACCGGATCTTTTTCAAAATATATCTTATACGTCTGTCCTTGATTTTATTATAGAAGGTAGTATACCAAAAGTTCCAAATGAATTTGCAAAAAGGCTATTGCAAAAAACGAACTCATCAAGTTTTAATATAGAGTATTTCAAGTCTAATTCTGCTACTAGAAATATGATTTATTACTTCAGAGCAGTGTTGTATTGGGTTAAAATACTTGACAAAATCCCTGTGTTTAAAGAAGATGGTGTAAATAAAGTAACAGGTGAGATGAAACCACTATATTTTGATTCATCAGAAAAAAAGTATGTTTTTGGCGGGCTTCTTTCTTCAAGTCTATTCTTTCTAAATTATATTGTTTGGTCTAGTTGTCAAGTAATTAATAGTCGTGATTTTGACTTGAAATTTGATTTTAATAAACTCTCATCACCAGCTAAGAAGAAGTTAGTTCAATTAGGCGAAGAGTTACAAAGTGATTTTCAAGAAAACAGTAAAATTGTCGTTAGGAATTACTCAACAAAAGGACGAGAATTTCAAATGAAAAAGCAATATTTTTATATTAAGAAGTCTAAAAATATTATAGATCAGATTGACACGGTTTTAGCAGAGTATTATGGCTTTACTGAGGAAGAATTGGATTTTATTATTAATTACGATATTAAGTATCGTATGAAAATTTTATTAAGCGATGTGGATATTGAAGAAGATGAGGAGGATTAATAACGATTGTAATGAAATATTTTGGAAACAAAGACATATTAAAACTGCATAAAACAGGTTTTCTTTCTTCGCAAAAATGTTCTGCAGATATAGTTCTTAAAAGCTACGATTGGGCAAAAAATGCGTAAGGAAGGTAAATGTGTTATTACAGGTAATCATTCTCAAATAGAAAAAGATGTATTTGAGATTTTGCTTAAAGGAAAGCAGCCTATCATTCTTGCATTAGCCAGAGGCATTCATAAACAATTCGATAAACCTATTCTAAATGCAATTGATGCTGGTCGTTTGTTGGTAATTACTCCATTTGACGAAAATACAATTCGTGTAACTCGTGAAACAGCTTTCCTTCGTAATAAGCTAATTGTAGATTTAGCAGATGAAATGGTGGTGGGTTATATGAGCGAAGGCGGGCAATTGGCGGATATTTTTCAAACAACAGATTTTAAATTAATATAAACCACTTCAAATGATCAACATTAAAGCAATTGTAGAAAAAATAAAATCATCTTATCCTCAGATTAGGGTTGAAGAAAAAGTTAAAATTAACGAGCATTTTATTGCTGATTATGTGATTATTCAAGCATTAACAATTAAAGCCATTTTTATACCCTATAAAAAGTTGCCCGATACCTTATGGGAAAAATATGTTTCAGGTGAAAATTCTAAAATAGTCTATTATTATAATGATAAAAAAATATATGTTGGAGAATTTGGGGTTAATGGCGCTAGGTTAATTGAATTAACCAATATCGATTCGATATTTACTCCTTTTAAAAATGAAATAGCTTTTAACCAATTTGAAATACTTGAAAAACATAAAACGATTGTAGACTTGCTGTATGGTTTTGAGCATAAGATCATACCGCATTGCAACAATGGATCAGGATTAGTTTATTTGAAGAGTGAATTAAAGCTATTACGTTTGATTGATCATAATAAAGGTGGATTTACTCATAATATTAGATGGGATGAATACCATGAAAAAGAATCACTTGTTCCATCTAATTATGGTGATGGAACATATTATAATATGGACGGTAAATTTGAAATGTCTTTAAACATAAAATTCACTCCCTTTTCAGATAAAGAATTAGTAAAACAGGATGAAAATCAATTAACAATTAAATTATATGCAAAGGGAGTCTGGTTACATTTTCCTGATAGAAAAGACATAAGAAAAAGTTATGAAAGTTCAAAGCCTCTGTTATTACATGATTATGGCAGTCTGAAAATTTACGAAAATAATAGTATAAAAAACGACTTAAATATAGCTCTAGATTACTTTCGTTTAAGCAATAATAATAGAAATGACACAACCGAATTACACTGGCCAAGCAATTTAAAAAGATTTGAAATTCTTTTAAAAAATGCACTATCAGTTTGTGAAAAAGAAGGTGTAAAATCAAGCTATTTTGAATAGTACTTTTTTATAGTTCATATAGATATCGTTATCTATAAAATATTTGACTTAACGTTTGAAAAGGTTTTGATAATTGAGCTAGAATTTTCAATTACCAAGAAGGATTATAAATCAGAAAATTTTGATGATGTAATGTTAACACTTATTTAGCCAGCTACTCTCTGGCGCCCCCCATTCACTTAATTGTGTTGGGGGTTATTTTTTAAACTTGAACTCCTTTTTCTCCTTTTCTTTTCTATTTTCCCTAATTGTATAGATAATTATACCTCCAATTATTAGTATTCCTCCAATGACCAAAATCTTTGTTAAATTACTATTTCCTTGTTGCCCTGGCGCTGCATTAGGGATGGAAATTTTAGGTTGCACAGCCGCTGGAATACCAGCAATTGATGTCTCGCCAAAAAGGCTCTGTAAAGCTTCTCTTGTTATCATGTTTTTAGGTTTTAAATTAAGTTAGTGAATCGTATTAAGTGGTCCTCAATCCATATAGCGCCATATGTCCCAAATACAAGCATATGGCGTTTCTGTGCTGGTAAAAATTGTTTGTGATCAAAAGCAGTTAGGTCTATACCAAATGCCTCAATAGTTTTTAATGGCACATCAATGAATTTATAAGCCTCAATGCGAGAAATTATAAATTTTATGGTCAAGTCTCTTTGTGCTGCTTTCTGCTTGTAAGCATCCATTACTGGATCTTTAGGTAATACTGCTGGTTCAGATACAATGACTGGAGGAGTGGGTGCGACTTCAATTGTTTTTGCCTCCATCTCTTTCTCTTCCTTTTTTTTCTGATCGTTTAAGCGTTTCTGCCTGTTTTTGCAGAAATTGCGTATCCCATTTTTTTCAGGGCAATAGCACTGAAGCATATGATCGGCTTCAAACACTTCCTTACAATACTCATAAGCGCATATTTTTATGTATTCGTTGTCTGGGTCTACTATTTCATTTTCCATTTTATTTATTGTTTTATTTTATTTTTATCTATTCAAAAGTTTTAAGACACGCGGGATTTCCATTAAGTTTTATTTTTTATGTTCTTAGTGTTTTCATTATTTGTTTAGAATATAGTTATCTACTTCATCAGCAATTTCTTGATTGCTTTTGCTCTTCTTGCAGCAACGTATGCTTCCAATTCTGTTTTCTTGAATAGCAGTTTCCTCTTGCCACTCCTATAGTGGGGCAAATCGGATTTTTCGACCTTAGAATATAAACGTACTCAATTTTATTTTTAGAAAGTGAGCAGCTTGTTCAGCTGAAAGGAAGTCTTCATCCTGAATAGAAGGATTGAAAGTTGAAGTGTGATTGAGTTGTTCAATCGTAGCTTTAATTGCAGAATCGACTGTCAATCTTATTAGATCACGAATTTCTGGTGTTAATTGAAGTGTAGCCATAGGGTTTTGAATATGGCTGTAAAAATAGACGAGCGAATTGTCAATTGCAACGCCCTTTTGGTGCCCTTTTTAAAAAGGTATCAAAAGGGCACTAAAAGGGCCCCACTTTCTTGGTATCTACTTTTTTCTTTGGCTTGGAAGGATGTATTGTGCTAGTTCTTCTAAAATTATTTTATCTTTTGTTGGTTCTTTTTCTGTCTTTCTTAAGACAGCCAATACAGAGGAGAGGTTTAATTCTTCGATTTTATTAAGATTTCTTTCTAGATTAAAGTTTTCCGCAAGCCACTTTGCTAAGTGATCATTAGTCAATACATATATCTTTTTATTATATCGTAATCTTTTAAATAACTCAGCAAACACATTGCTGTTGCCTTTAAATGATAGTTTTTGAGAAGTTTTATTTAACATGATTAGATTATAGAGATTCTTATGATGTTTTTTCTCAAAATATGGTTCCAGTTTTTCAACAAATGTTTTCGCAAATTGTGGATCCATTGTGATGGTTCTAAACAAAGGAATAGTTTCATTTTCCTTTTGCTCTATAACTTCTGGACTTTCAACATCTAAAGCTTCAAGAATAACATTGCTTATAGGTATGATTTCATCTTCTTTCTTTTCGTCAATGATATTTGTAGCTTCAACTTCCAAATCTTCAACAATGGTATCACTTGAATTGTATGCTTTATTTATTAAGAAAATTCTGTTACGTTCAAGCCAGTTTACAATTTTTTCTAATCTGAGATTTTCATTAAAAAAAATTCTTGTTTTTACAAAAGTGTATATATGAAATTCAACTAATCCTATAAAATTTTCTGATGACGCATAATCGTTTCCTAAAAACAAAACCGATTGATAAGATAATAGTGGTTCAATTTTATAGATATCCATGGTTAAAAGCTTCCAGCCTAAATAAGTATTGTATAAATTATAGGAAGAAGGTAAAATGTAATTTCTATATTTTAGATTTTCAGTTAAGTCTACCTCTTTCTCTTTCATAGCTTTGAGGAGATGGGTTTCCTCTTCATCTATGAATTTTAAATCTTGCAAATGTTTAGGAATAGAATCTAGATTCTGAATTAGTTTCTTTCTCAGATTATCTATTATTTCAAAAGCATCAATGTCATATTCATGTCTAGATACTGTTGGGAAACCAGCGGGGAAATCTTCTTCAATGTCTATCATAATTCTATATCAATTAAATTAGCAGCATTTACTTTTGTTTCAGTTAAAATTTTTGCATATATCATTGTAGTTCTAATATTTTTATGACCAAGTAATTTTGAAACAGTAAAAATATCAGCCCCTTTATTTAATATAAGCGTTGCATATGTGTGGCGGAAATTGTGTAGGGTGATTTTTTTCTCAATTCCCGCTTTTAACACCCATCTTTTTAATCTATCGTTATTACTGTCATTGTATTTTAAACCATAAAATATTTTTTCATTAGGATCCAATGGTGTTCCTAGAATTTGAACAGCTTTATCGTTAATAGGATGCATAATTACATCCTGAGTTTTCTTTTGTGTCAGATGTAAAAAATAGCCTTTTCCTTCTGTATGCTGAATATCTTTCCATTTCAGCGCTGAAAGGTCTGACCAGCGGAGGCCAGTCAAGGCGGAAAACAAACAAGCAGTTTTTATAATTGGCAGATCGCAATCAGTTTGAACCAATTTTTGCAATTCTTCTTGTGTTAAAAACTCACGTTTACTTTCCTTTTGTTCTATCCCTTTAACATGTTTAAGAGGATTGTCATTTATCAATCTTTCATCAAACGCTTGAGTAACAGCTGCACGGAATTTGTTGAAATAACTTGAAGCTGAATTTTGTGCTAGCTTTAATCCTCGCACAGTATTTAATCTTTCAGCATTTAGTAAATAGTTTTTGAAACGATTACAAAAGCTTTCATTGATTTCACCCATGATGCATTTTCCATTTGTAAAAGCCTGAAGATAGTGTAATGCACCTAAGTGGTTATCCTGTTTTCCTATATCTTCTTGTCTTTTTTCTATCAGGCTATTGAAATATTTAAGGAAATCCATTTTTTTATTCGTAGAATCGAAGATGCCATCTTGCTCATTCAATATTCCTTTTTCACGTTTGAGTCGGAGTAAATTTGCAAAATTTAAATTTTCCTTATTTATTCTTTTTTCTTCTGCGTTTTGGGGTTTCTTATAGATCGTTCTATTTAAAAATTCTCTGCGTGTTAATTTGCCATCATTTTTTCTGATAGGAGGGTAGTAGTCTAAATAAAGACTCATTAACCCATTTTTTAATTCTTTTTGACGAAGGTGTACAGCCATTTTATTTTAAAAGTTTAGTAATTGATTTCCTTTGAATAATTATTCGTCCACCGAGTTCCGCAGAGATAATTAATTTCTTTTTGAGATAACGATGTAAGCTCATTCTGCTGATACCGAGAAGTAAACACGTCTCTTTAATACTTAAAAATTCTTTTGCTTGAATAGTATCGTAATCGATCCCAACTGATTTTTCGTATTCTTCTTTTTGAGCAGATTCTATTTTGTCATTTCTCTTGTTATTCTTCCATGATTTTTTAGAACAACTATGAGAGCAAAATTTTGTAACCGTAGTTTTCGCGATGAATGGCGTTTTACAGAAGGTACATATTTTTGGTATCTGAATATTGCTGCTCATTTGTAACATGATGTAACATGTTGTAACATGTTGTATCAATTTGTAAACCTCAAATTTTTAGAAGTACAGAAAATTGTACCTCGAGTGGTTGAGGTACAGCAAAGGTACAATCATTTAAAGTTTATAAGCAAATCAATCGGAATAAAAAGTAATTAACAATTTCTCTGTAAGTATTGTTATTATTGAGTTAGGTGGGATTAAGTATGATTGATTCGTATTAAGTAATATGGGGATTACTTTCCGATACAAAACCTGCTAAAAATATTCGTCAACAAATCGTCAGACGAAATTTCACCGGTAATGGTGCCGAGGTAGTGGAGTGCCTGACGAATGTCCATCGCTAAAAAGTCGCCCGAAACATTGTGGTTGAGTCCGTCTAAAACTTTTATTAAAGCCACATTGGTATGGCGCAACGCTTCCACATGGCGGGCATTGGTAACAATGGTTTCGGTAACGTTAATGGTGCGGTTGTCGAAAAGGGCCACCATGTGTTTTTTAAATTCGTCAATGCCAATTTTTTCTTTGGCAGAAATAAACAGCATGTCTTTGTACTCCGCAAATTCGCGGTAGGTATATTCCATGTCTTCCTTGTCAATTTTATTGGCCACCAATACCAGTTGAGCATTGTTTAGGTGTGGGGTAATGTCGTTGACAATTAATTTTAATTCGGAAGCGGTAATTTCATGCACATCAAACAGGTAAATGGCAATGGACGAAAGTTTAATTTGTTCGTAGGCTTTTTCAACACCTATGCTTTCAATAATATCGTTGGTTTCGCGCAAGCCTGCTGTATCAATAAATCGGAATTGAACACCATCAATGGTCATTTCGTCTTCAATCACATCGCGGGTGGTTCCCGGTATGTCCGAAACAATGGCGCGTTCTTCGTCTAATAATGCATTTAATAAAGTAGATTTTCCGGCATTGGGTTTACCAACAATGGCTACGGGAATTCCGTTTTTAATGACGTTGCCCACTTCAAACGAATCGATTAAGCGTTGCACAATGCGTTGAATGGTATTGACCAAGGTTTTTAAATCGCTACGGTCGGCAAACTCCACATCTTCTTCACTAAAATCCAATTCTAATTCGATGAGGGATGCAAAGTCGATTAAGTTTTGACGCAGCGTTTTTATTTGGTTGGAGAATCCACCACGCATTTGTTGCATGGCCACTTGATGGGAAGCAGACGATTTGGATGCAATTAAATCGGCTACGGCTTCTGCTTGTGATAAATCTAATTTTCCGTTTAAAAAGGCTCGCAAGGTAAATTCACCATGATTGGCTAAGCGGGCGCCTTTTTTTATAAATAATTGAATGAGGTGCTGTTGGATAAATTGGGAACCGTGACAAGATATTTCAACGGTATTTTCACCGGTATAGGAGTGGGGAGCTTTGAATAAACTCACCAATACTTCGTCAATAATCACGTCATTTTCATGAATCACCCCAAAATGAATGGTATGGGATGCTTTGTTTTCCAGCTGCTTTTTCTTCAAATTTTTGGTGGCAAACACACTTTCGCAGATAGCAATGGCCTGTGGTCCGGATAAACGGATCACGCCAATGGCTCCAATCCCTTGGGGAGTGGCAAGGGCAACAATTGTATCGTTATGAGTAGCGTAAGTCACAAATGGATGTTAGAACTGTGTTAAATATAGGGATTTTCTGGGAAATGGAAGTTTTTTGGTGAAAGCCATCGTTCAAATGCCGTTTATTCATGGGGATTCTTTTAAAGGAGCACTTTCCTTTCGCTCCGAAACAACCATCCACCCGCTTTTCGTTGCAATCTTTGGCAAAAAAGCCAAAGGATTTTCACTGCAATCGGGGCTAAAGATTGAGTTTTTAGTTTTTTAAAACCAAATAATGTCGTCCCTAGCCCCGTCCCGATAGCTATCGGGAGTAATGAAAAGCCCGCACGAAGGAGGACTTGTAATGAATGGCGGGTGGATTAACCTTTCGGAGTAAAAAGAACCTACTCCTCAACAACCCAATCACCCAATTACTTTTCCACAAAATATCAAAATGCTTTGCAATAATGGTCTAAAACTATACTTTAGCATTCTCAAAAAAAGTCTAACATCTTATATCTAAAATCTAACATCTAATGAGTGTATTAGTAAATAAACAATCAAGAGTAATTGTACAAGGGTTCACAGGAACTGAGGGTACGTTTCATGCCGGACAAATGATTGAGTACGGAACCAATGTAGTAGGTGGAGTAACTCCGGGTAAAGGTGGTTCAACACATTTGGATCGTCCGGTATTCAATACGGTTAAAGAAGCGGTAGATAAAGTAGGTGCGGATGTTTCTATTTTGTTTGTACCTCCTGCTTTTGGTGCAGATGCCATTATGGAAGCTGCTGAAGCGGGTATTAAAGTGATTATTTGTATTACAGAAGGTATTCCGGTAAGAGATATGATTGCTGTAAAAGAATATTTAACAGATAAAGATTGCCGTTTAATCGGTCCAAACTGTCCGGGTGTTATTTCGGCTGACGAAGCGAAAGTAGGTATTATGCCGGGCTTCGTATTCAAAAAAGGAACAGTTGGGATTGTTTCTAAATCAGGAACATTAACCTATGAAGCTTCTGACCAAACAGTAAAAGCAGGATTAGGAGTAACCACTGCCATTGGTATTGGTGGTGACCCAATTATTGGAACAACAACCAAGCAAGCCGTTGAATTGTTGATGAACGATGTGGAAACACACGGTATCATTATGATTGGTGAGATTGGTGGAAACTTAGAAGCAGATGCTGCTCGTTGGATTAAAGCAGACGGAAATCGTAAACCTGTAGTAGGTTTTATTGCTGGTGAAACAGCTCCAAAAGGAAGAACAATGGGTCATGCTGGTGCGATTGTAGGTGGAGCAGATGATACTGCTGAAGCAAAAAAGAAAATTATGAGAGAATGCGGAATTATTGTGGTGGATTCTCCTGCTGATATCGGAAAAGCAATGGCGAAAGCATTAGCGGATGATGTTAGAAAAGGAAGCCCACATCATCATGCAAATCGTGTAGACTAATTTGAGTGACTAAGTGACTAGGTAACTAGGTGACTAAGGGGGTGTGATTGGGTTGTTGCAACGCGTCTCCCGATAGCAATCGTATGAGGAAGCAATCTCAAAATAAATATTTTAAATAAAAAAATCCGGCAGATTTCTCTGCCGGATTTTTTTTACCTTTTTCTTATTTACTTATTTACTTATTTACTTGGTTACCTAGTCACCTAGTCACCTAGTCACCTAGTTACCTAGTCACCTAGTTATCTAGTCACCTAGTTACTTACTAGCCGCTTTTTCCTTATTCCCCAATGTATACACAACCCCTAACATTAATCCTGCAGTAGCACCAGTTGTAGTTTCAGCACCTTGTTTGTAGATGAACGGATTGGCGAATTCTCTGCCTAATGCATCCACCCCTTGTATGTCGGAGAACGCATATTGTAAACGAGCACCACCTAAAATGGCGAAGTTTGATTTTGCAACTTGAATCTTGAATCCAAAACCAATCACCGCTGAGAAATACGATTTCGCAAAACTATTGGTCATGATGGTATCGAGCTGAACACCCGCAGCAGTATAATGGTAAGCTGCTTCGGAAATCATGGTGTATTGTGGACCAACTTCCAGGTAACCACCAATATCACTTTTTAATTTAAAGAACACCGGAATTTGCATGATTTTTAAATTCACATTCGAACTGTAGTCGGTTGTACTTAAAACATTTCCTGCAGCATCCTTGGTGGTAAATGTACCGGCATAGGCTGCACGGTGATTTCCTAATAAACCTTCCACACCAAACCCAACATTACCAAAATACATGGAAACACCACCGCCATAATGAAGGCTCCAGCCGGCTGCATAATCTTGGTCGTCACCGGCATCCGAAATATTGTTGTTAAACAAAAAGGTGGAGTTGGCCGATGCTTTCGCATGAATTTCAAGTGTTTTTTTTTTATCACCGTCTCCGGCTAAACAAATGTTTCCGATAACCAGAAAGCATAGTGTATAAATGAGAGATTGTTTTTTCATAGCAGTTTCGTTTGAGAGATTGTATTTCAAATATAGTATTTTTTTCAAAAAAATACTAATCGGGCAATAATCAGATAGGAATTGGAGTTTGCTTTGGTAAGAATAGACTACATTCGTTGTATAATCCTATTGGCCATGAAAACAAAACTAGTTTCGACCTTCCTGTTTTTAATTGTTGCTTGCACCTCTTTTGCACAGGATACCATTTATAAAACAAACGGTTCGCGTATTATTGCAAGAGTGATTGAAATAAATGCAGCGACCATAAAATATAAGTTTGTGAACAATGGAACAGAGCTGGTAGCGGAATCGAATAAGCCCGAAATCGCATACATCGTTTATTCCGGTGGAATGAAAGAGATTTACAATCCGATGAAAGAAACACAAGTGCATACCCCGCTTTATAAATCAACAGAAACATCAACTTCCAAAACGGTTGCTACGGAGGAGGAACCTGAAGGGAGTAAAACAGCTGGGATGAAAAACATTATTGCTATCAATTGTTTTGAAATTGTGTTTACCAATTTTTCTGCATCCTACGAACGCATTTTTAAAAAGGGACACCTTTCCATAAAAGTGCCGGTATCTATTGGCTTGGGTGGTCGACCGAATCAAGAGAATTATACTTCTCGTTTCGGAACCACACAGTTTTTACAAAACAGATTGTACAGCGGTGGGTTGGAGTTTAACGCTTATCCATACGGACAAACACGCAGTACATTTTATGTGGGACTTTCTTTTGTAGCGGGTAGCTTTACGTATTATAAAGAAACCTATAATAACTCCGGTACACCGTATTACCCATATTATACGAGCACCAAATACATTGGATCCCATTATGCAGGCATGTTGCACTTGGGTGGTTATTTAGGACTTTCTGAAAATTTATTGTTAGGTGCTAAAATAGGAGCAGGCTACAAACGCGAGGAAACCATTGAAATGGATTATACACTTCCTAAATTACAATGCGATTTAAATTTGGCGTATCGTTTTTAATCCGAAAAAGTTTTAAATGGATTACCAGTCAAACCATTTGCTGTATTTTAAATACTCATCCACTTTCATGTTGTAGTCGATGGCTAGTCCAAGACTCTCTTTTTTTCTTTCCCAATAGTTTTTATCCTTTATCAGTGGAGAAAACTCATCGTTGTAGGCTAACCAGAAATCTATCTTCGGTTCATCCGGATGTTTAACAGCTCTAATTTTTTTTGGTTGCAAGTTGATGTAATGAACGGTTTTGTGTCGGATACGCTCGGTATAGTTGGTCAATAAAAATCCCTGAACAGGATCCGTTGCAATGGCGATTCGTTCAAATTTTAATTCTTCTGCAACTTTGAGCGAATAATAAACATTTTCGGAGCTGTGTTTTGCACGTGGTTCAATAAAAATATTCTCTTTTGGGATTCCCATTTTTACAGCATACAATGCCATGATGGTACCTTCATTATAAGGTGTGTGCACACTTCCGCCACTGAAGATAAAATTTTTCGCAAGTTTGTTATCATATAGATGCAAGGCCCAAAGTAGCCTGAATTTAATAACTGCGTTCCATTCTTTTCCATCGTGTGGATAACCGGGAATAATCACCGCATCATACGGTTCTTCCTTCGCTTTTTTATAACATTTTCCGGGAGAATGTTTTACCATCGAACAGGAGGTAATCAAACCGATTAAAAAAATAAATACAATAGTTTTTATACGCATTGCTTAAACTTTTAACGTTCCATTAATTACTTTGTCTGCTTGAGAAGCCTCGATTGTTGTGATGGGTAACGAATAAATTTCAGGAAGGTTGGTTTCGAAAATACTTTTTATTTCTTTTTCGATTTTCGAAAACAGCAAGGCTTTTGTTTTAGCGGTCAAAACAAAAATGGGTGTTGAAATGATTGTTGAATCCAACAGTTCAATTCGCTTTTCAGTAGTGCTGATGTTTATATCCACAGCAAACGTTCCTTTGATAAGTACTTCTGCTATTTTTTTTATGGATTGTTCATCTTTGGATGAAATTTTTAGTAGAATCATAGTTTGGTATTTAACGTTTCAACTTTAAGCATAACTTCGTTTTTCATTTGTTCTTTGTAGTTGAGTATTTCTGTTCGTATAGCTGGGTTGCCAACCGATAAGATTTGTGCTGCAAGTATTCCTGCATTTTTTGCTCCATTTAATGCTACGGTTGCTACCGGAACACCACCCGGCATTTGTAAAATGGATAAAACAGAATCCCAACCATCAATCGAATTGGTGGATTTAATAGGCACACCAATTACAGGTAGCGGAGAAAGGGAAGCAATCATTCCCGGTAAATGTGCGGCTCCACCGGCTCCGGCAATAATTACATCAATACCTCGTGTATGTGCTTGTGTGGCATAGTCCAGCATGCGATGTGGAGTTCGATGTGCTGAAACAACCGTTACTTCATGTTCAATTTTAAATTGTTTTAATATTTTCGATGCTTCCATCATGATCGGTAGGTCCGAATCAGATCCCATTATAATTCCTACTTTTTTCATTTCCATGCTTTTACTTTTAAGGTTTCACTTACTTTTTTTGCTTTTAATTTTGCTGCATCTATCGATTTATCTAAGATGGTAACATGTCCCATTTTTCGATAGGGTGTTGTTTCTTTTTTTCCATAGATATGGATTTTGATTCCTTCAATTGCCATGCTTTCTGTTAATCCTTCATATTTTACTTTTCCATATTCATTTTTTTCACCAAGCAGGTTAATCATCACTGATGGAATTTTTATTTCTGTCGACCCTAAAGCGAATCCTAAAATGGAACGTAAATGTTGTTCGTATTGGGATGTAATACAACTTTCAATCGTATGGTGACCACTGTTGTGGGTGCGAGGAGCAACTTCATTTACATAGAGCTGGTCCGATTCATCCAGAAAAAATTCCACGGCTAAGATGCCGGTCATTTGAAGATTAGAAATAATTTGTTCAGCCAACGCTTTTGCTTTCTCCTGGATGGGAAGAGGTTCGCTGGATGGACAAATCAATCGTTCAACTAAATTAGCTTCCTGATTAAATTCCATCTCCACCATTGGGAACGATTTCATTTCTCCTTTGCTGTTTCGTGCAACAATCACCGCCAATTCTTTTTTTACCTTTACTTTGGCTTCTATTAAGGAGGCTCCTTCCATCAGTCGTGGTAAATCCACCTCGCTATTTATGACTTCAACGCCTTTCCCATCATAACCCGAAGTGCGGAGCTTTTGGACAAACGGTAACTGGAGTGTTCCGGCTTCAATCGCAGTTAAAATTTCATCTTTGGAAGTGAATAATTGAAAAGCCGAACTCGGAATGGTATGTTCCTGAAAAAATTGCTTTTGCAATCCTTTGTCTTGAATCAATTTTAAAATCTCCGGCTCCGGAAAAATGCGTTTGCCTTCTTTCTTTAATTGTAGTAATGCTTCCGTATTAATGTTTTCAATATCAAACGTAATCATGTCCACCTTCTTTCCAAATTCATACACCGTTGCATAGTCGTTGTAATCTCCTTTTGTATAGTTGGTGCAAATGGTAGAGGCGGGGCAATTTTCGTTTGGGTCGAGGATGTAAGTTTTTAAATCCCAGTTGCTGGCTGCCAATGCCAACATTTTTCCTAATTGTCCCCCGGCAATAATTCCAAGTTTAAAATCCGATGTTACAAGTTGTTCCATAATTAATAAAGTGTATTGAGTAAACCAAATGAATATTCTGCTTCTAATGCTGCTTTCTTGTTTTTGTTGAATAGTTCATTTAATTTTAATTGTGCATTGATATAGCTTATTTCTCTGCTGTTAATCATAAACAGAGAGCTTTCACCGGATTCAAACAATCGTTTTTCTGATTCCCATAATCGCTGATAATTGTTTACGTTTTTGCTGTATATGTCAATTTGTTTTTGCGACATGTTAAATTCATTGATGGTTGATTTTGTTTTGTTCACCAACTCATTTCTTTTGTTGACAGCATCCAATTTGGTGTTCTCAATTTTAATTTTTGTGAGCTCCAATGCTCCTCTTTCTTTTCTTAAAAATATTGGAAAGCCTACCGTTACGCCCCATTTATAATTGTTTTGGTAGCCCATGTTTAAGTTTTCTGCATTAAACAGAGGATTGTAGTTTACATTGAGAGAAGGCTTTAGTTTATCTTGCTTCAATCTTTTTTCAATCGCCAATTCCTCTAATTTAAATTCATATATTTTTAATGCCGGATGGCTGTTAACCAGGCTGTCCAATTTCGATAAATGCCCATTTATTGCATTGTTAGTTGCAGGTTGCAATGTGGTTTCTGGAATTGTTTTCTCCGTTAACTCGATTGGAACATTGTTTTCCATCCATAAATAATTGGAGAGGAGGAGAGATTTTGTTCGATACTCCAGCTCTGCTTGTTGCAAATGCAGGAGTCGATCTTGAAGTTGAATGTTTGCCTCCACGGTATCTATTGCCGGACGGTCGCCCAAGATTGCTGTTTTGCGAACGGCTTCAAATCGAGTTTGACTCAGGTTCACTGCATTTTTATGCACTTGTAAATTTGAATAGGCCATTTGCCATTCCCAAAATACTTTTCCCGCACCATATAAAATCTCATTGATGATATTGATTTTATCATAGGTGGATAATTCTTGAAATACCTTTGCTTGCTTTAGGGTGGCTCTTCTTTCATCAATGATTAATCCTTGTAATAAAGGCATTGAAATTTGAGTGTAAAGGAGTCCTTGCTCAGGAGTGGTGTTTTCAGGATTTAAATACCTACCGTTATTTTGTTCGTATCCTCCTTTTACTTCAATACCATACCAGGTAGGAATTTTAAAACCACCTTCTCCTAATTCATAATAATTTTTTGAATCGTAGAATTTTGAATTGAAGTCGTAAAAAAGTTTCGGGTCAAAGTTTCCTCTTGCGGATAAAACATTCGCTTCAGCCGACTTGGTTATCAAATTGGCTTGTTTCACAAGCGGGTGATGTTGTTTTACGAGTTTTAAAAAATCAGTAAAACCCAATTGCGATAACGTATCCTGCTGTCCGATACACGTGTTTACGAATGCAGAAAGAAAAAAAAGGAAGAAAAAATTATTTCTTAGTTTCATTTGATTTTTTTGCATCAGTTTTTTTGTAATAATCTGCCGGGAAGCCATTGATTTGGCGCCACAGCTCATACCATACCGGTACGTTTTTTAATAGGGTCATTGAACTTGCTCCGGCACCCAATCGAATTTCTTTTGGCCATTCCGGTTCGTTTTTATCACGAGCTACGAGCACACGGTACTTGCCATTTTCACTGATGAAATTATCGATGGCAACAATTTTTCCACCATATGTTCCGTATGAAATCCCGGGCCAGCCTGAAAATACCACAGAGGGCCAACCATCAAATTGGATTTGTACTTCTTGTCCGTTTTCTAATAAAGGAACATCCATTGGATTCACATACATTTCAATGGCCAACTCATATTCCGATGGCATGATGCTAATGATGGGCGAACCTTCCTTTATGGTTTCACCAATACCGGATTGAATCGCCTTGGTGATGTAACCATCTTGTGGTGCCAATATGTGATACATCCCAGAGCGTATGCTGTAATTGATAAACTGATTTTGCAATTTCGAAACAGTTGCTTCCGCATCATACATGTTGGATAAGGTGGAATATTTTTCGGATTCCGACTTTGCAATTTTATCGCGGTAATCTGCATTGATGCTTTGCAATTCTATTTTTGAATTGAGGACTTCATTTTTACTGGTGATGTATTTGTTTTCCTGCGCAATCACTTTGGCTTGTGTTTCCTGTAATTTTAGTTTGCGTGTTTCTAGATCAGTTAAAGATTTCAACCCTTCTTTATGAAGTTCTTCCATACGTGTGAGCTGTTCTTTCGCAATTTTATAGTTCAATTGTGTTGCGACTAATTCAATGCTATCACTTTGTACTTTTAAATTTGCTTGAATGAGTTTGTTTTCGGCTTGTTCAAATTTTAATTTACGAGCATTAATCATCGCGTCAATCTGGTTGTCGTTGGCAATTACTTTCTCCATATACGACTTCACGGCAAATTCTTTTGATTTTAATTGCTGTTCTGTATTTGCGACCAAATTAGGATCGAGATATTCTTCCTTTGTTTCACTGATGAATAAAATGGTATCTCCTTTTTTTACAAATTGCCCTTCTTGAACATTCCATTTTTCGATTCTTCCAGCAATAACGGAATGAATGGTCTGCGGTCGCTGTTCCGGTCTAAGGGCAGTTACTTTCGCATGCGAACGAATGTTTTGTGTCCACGGTAAAAAAAGGATGATGAGTAAAATAATTCCGATGGCATAAAGTGTTTTGATTAGTTTTTTGTTGTTCACTCTGGATGCCAATATGCGGAAGGAGGTTAGGTTTTCTAACCCCTTTTTATCTTTTATGGTATTATGTGTGATGTTAAGCATATCGTTAGCTCAAAATTTTTCCTTCAGTTAAACAAATAACAGCATCAGATTTTTCGTGTAAATACGAATCATTTGAAATGCTAATCAAGGTCCAATCGTTTTGTTTGTTCGTTAAAAATTGGATGATTTTTTTTCGTTCATTTTCTTCAATGGAATCGAGGTGATTTTCCAAAAGAATTAGTTTCGGTTTATTCACAATGCTTCTGGCAATTAAAATTCGTTGAATGATGCTTTTCGATAATTTCTGTCCAGAGATTTCGATGGGGGTGTCCAATCCTTTTGGTAATTCTTTTATGTATTCCGAAAGAAACACGTTATCTGTTGCCCATTTCACATCTTCGATGGTTATAAAATCTCTACCGAGTGTAATGTTTTCAAAGAGTGTGCCCTCAAAGATGGTTTCTTCGGCTAAGCCGTTTCCAATTACTTTATAAAGTTCAGAAATCGTATAATTTCCAATTGGAAACCCATTGATGCAAATGCTTCCGGATTGTGCGCGGTATAAACCACTAATTAAATGGATGAGTGTTGATTTCCCTGAGCCATTTGTCCCGGTGATACAATAGCTCTGATTCGGTTTAAAATCGTAGCTGATGTTTTTAAGAACTGTTTTTGTTCGTCCCGGATAGGTATAGCTTAAGTCTTTAACTTCAACATGGATGGGTGAAGTGATTTTGTGATTTAAAGTAGACGATAACGATTGTTCATCCAATTCCAAATCGGTTACTTGTCCGATTTTTTCTAAGGATGTTAGAATGTCAAAGACGTTTTCAAGACTTAAAATAATTTTTTCGGAAGAATCAATCACCAATAAGATGATGATTTCAGCAGCAACAAACTGACCAATGTTCATCTGTTGATCTAAAACCAATAATCCACCTACGATTAAAAGTCCTAAAGCCACAATAATCTTGAAGCATAAAAGAAGGATGTATTGCTTTTTGAGCACCTGAAAATGGTTCTCTCTCGATTCAAGATAACCGGTAACACGTTCATCCGTTTTTATTTCCGGTAAATTGGTTACACCTGCAAGTTTAAAGGAGTCTTTTGTTCTTGCCAATTCTTCCAACCACGATACCACTTTGTATTTGTATTTCGATTCTTCTAAGCTGGTTTCTAAACCTTTTTTACTCGTTAATTTGATGATGGCATAAACGAGGATAACCAAGAGAATACTGAAAAGAATAAAAAAGGGATGGTAGAGGGATAATAAAATTAATCCAAATACAATTTGCAATATTGCGGTTGAAAAATCAATAATGATTTTAGATAAACTTTTTTGTAAAGTCAATACATCAAAAAAGCGATTCATTAATTCAGGAGCATAATGCTTATAAATTTCCTCGAATTTAATTTTTGGTATTCGGTACGTAAAGTCGAATGCCGCTCTCGTAAATATTTTTTGCTGAATGGTTTCTGTAATTCTCATTTGCATCAATTGCATGTAGCCACCCATTGCAATTCCTAGTGTTACGATAAAAACAAGTATCATCCAAGAGGCAGAAACACTTCCTCCTTGAATCAAATTGATGATGGATTGTATACCAATCGGAAGAGAAAGGGCAATCACACCTTTGAAAAAGGCATAGGTATATACCTGATAAATTTCCTTATTATCTGGCTTCAGTAATAACCAAAATCGTTGGTAAGGCGTTTTCATTATTTGTTTTTGATGGATTGTAAACCTAATTGTGTATAGAATTTCGTGATGTAATCAGCCGATTTTTGTTTGTTGGTCAACCGTGGCAGATGTTCGGCAAAAAACACTTGTAAATGCGCTCCTTCAATAATGGTGGAGAGCAGCATGTGCGGATATTTATAATTTGGATTAATTTCTTTGATGGTTTCCGCCAAACGCGCAACAAATTGTTTGTAGTTCAAATAGGCACCTTCTTTATTTGATTTATCTACATCCTTGGTTAAATACGATTTAGAGGATTCTGAAATTAAAATCTGGTGCAGCTTGCTCACTTTGATTCCATCAATGATTAATTTATGATCTTTTGTTGATGTGATTAAGGCAATGCTTTTTTCAAATCGCATCTCTGCAGATGGAATGTTTGCTGTTTCGAGTACCAGGCGGTATTCCATCCAACCCCAATACCAGGAAGTAATGTAAACCAATAATTGATTTTTACTTTCAAAATACCTGTAGATCGATGCTTCGGGTGAATCAATCTTTTGTCCGAGTTTTCTGAACGTGAACGTTTCGAAACCGATTTCATCAATCATATCAATGGCATTGGTGATAATCTTTTTTCCCAAATCACTGGAAGATGGATCTTTGATGTAAAGATTCTGATTGATGGTGATTTTAAAGTTAGATAGCAAGTTTAGCATTTTGTTTTTATTTATTGCAAAGATAATAGTAATACTATTACAAATGTTTGTAATGTTGTTAAATTTTATTAAAATCAATCAGAGTTGTTGAAAACCAGTGAGTTATTTTTATTAAAAAGGACTTGAATTTTCTTTTATCTTTGTTTCATAACTCGTAGAAATAGAATTAGTATGAAATTATTAGAAGGAAAAGTTGCTTTAATTACAGGTGCGTCTCGCGGAATCGGAAGAGGCATCGCACTTAAATTTGCAGAACAAGGGGCAAACGTTGCGTTTACCTATTTATCATCTGTTGAAAAAGGGGAAGCATTAGCAAAAGAATTAGAAGCATTTGGAATAAAAGCAAAAGGATACCGTTCGGATGCTGCAGATTTTAAAGCATCCGAAGAATTAGTAAATAGTGTTGTTGCCGATTTTGGAACCGTAGATGTATTGGTAAACAATGCCGGAATTACACGCGATACCTTATTGATGCGCATGAGCGAACAACAATGGGATGAAGTAATGAATGCCAATTTAAAATCCGTATTCAACTTAACAAAAGCAGTTCAAAAACCAATGCTGAAACAACGCAAAGGTTCCATCATTAATATGAGTTCGGTGGTGGGTGTGAAAGGAAATGCAGGACAATCAAATTATGCAGCATCCAAAGCCGGAATTATCGGGTTTACAAAATCAGTAGCATTGGAATTAGGCTCTCGTAACATTCGCAGTAATGCCATTGCTCCCGGATTTATAGAAACAGAAATGACCGATGCGTTGGATCCAAAAGTAGTGGAAGGATGGAGAGACAGTATTCCATTGAAACGTGGAGGTACTGCCGATGATGTTGCAAATGCGACCGTATTTCTTGCATCTGATATGAGCGCATACATTACCGGGCAGGTATTGAATGTTTGCGGTGGAATGTTGACCTAGTTCGAACCTCTTTGGATAATAAATAGTTTATCATAAGAACCGTAGAAAAAAAACTCTGCGGTTCTCCTTTTTCTTAAGCGACCTCTGCGGTAAAAAAACATGAACATAGTTTTCGAATACCCATCTTGGTTTATAGTATTTTGCATCCTTGCCGGTGTTGCTTACGCATTCATTCTTTATCGCAAAGACAAAAAATTTGATGAGATTTCCATTTGGCTAGTAAGAGCGATGGCTGCATTTCGTTTTGTCGTTGTCACCTTACTTTGTTTTCTTCTCTTATCTCCGCTTCTTAAAACAGTTAACAGGACTACCGAAAAACCGGTAGTGATTATTGCTCAGGACAATTCCGAATCGATTGTTGTTGGGAAAGATTCCGGTTTTTATAAACAAGAATACAAACAGAATCTACAGAAATTAGTGGATGTATTGAGTGATAAGTACGATGTCCGTTTATACTCTTTTGCCGATAAAATAAAATCTATTTCTTCTATCGACTCCTTATCCTTTAATGAAAAGCAAACCGATATTTCGGCCTTATTTGATGAAATAGAAACCCGTTACAGCAACCGAAATTTAGGCGCCATCATTCTGGCTTCTGATGGCTTGTATAACAAAGGTGCGAGTCCGGTTTTTACTTCCGATAAATTAAAAATTCCAATCTATGCAATTGCCTTAGGCGATACAACAGTTAAAAAAGATGTGATTCTTACAAAAGTTGAACACAACCGTTTGGCATATCTCGGAAATGATTTTCCGATGGAAATGGTGGTTACTGCAAAACAATTAAAAGGAAAAACATCAACACTCACCATTTCAAAAAACAATACAACCTTATTTACACAGTCTGTCAACTTTAATTCTGACGCCTTTACCGTTACAATTCCTGTTCTGTTGCAAGCAAAAGAAGTAGGATTGCAGCATTATAAAGTTCGATTGACTTCCTTGCCTGAAGAGATGAGTCTTGCTAACAATGCTCGCGATGTATTTATTGATGTCTTGGATGCGCGACAAAAAATTGTGATTTTATCGGATGCACCTCATCCTGATATTGCTGCCATTAAAGGTTCTATTGAATCGAATCAAAATTATGAAGTAGAAAGTTATACGTTGGATAATTTTGACAAACCCTTAAAAAAATACAATCTGGTAATTTTGCATTCTTTGCCGAGTGCTCGCAATGCAGCAACAAAATTGATTACTGAACTCAATGCCTCCAACACTCCTTTTTGGGCTTTTTCCGGTGCTGCTACTCAACTACGAAACAATCTTTCGGTGCAAGCAAAAACAGGTAAAACAAATGAGGTAGAACCCTTGTTGGATGAAAATTTTCCACTGTTTACGATTAGCGAAGGGCTTCAAAAAGCAGTGAAAGATTTTCCTGCAGTGGTTTGTCCTTTTGGAACCTTTCAAAACGACAACAATAGCACTCCTTTGTTTTATCAACGCATTGGAATTGTGGATACCAAAAATCCACTCATGGTATTTAATACTACCGGTGATGTGAAGAGTGCCTTGTTCAGCGGAGAAGGGATTTGGCGCTGGCGCTTGCAAGATTTTGCTGCAAATGGGAATCACCAATTGTTTGATGAATTTATTTCTAAAACCGTTCAATATTTATCTGTGAAAGTGGATAAAAGTTTTTTTAAAGTGTTGAGCAAAAATAATTTTTTCGAAAACGAAGCCGTTGAAATGGAAGCTGAGGTATACAACGAAAGCTATGAACTCATCAATGACCCGGAAGTAAATTGTGTGATTACGAATGCTGATAATAAAAAATTTAATTACACTTTTAGCAAAACCACCAATGCCTATCGCCTCAACGCAGGTATGATGCCCGTTGGTGAATATAAGTATGAAGCAAAAGTGAAAGTAGGAGAGAAGCTCTATCAACAACGTGGAACTTTTAGCGTTACTGCACTTCAGGTGGAACTCACCAACACCGTTGCCGATCATCAGATGTTATATAGTTTAGCGAAAAAACATGATGGTGAATTAATTTATCCGCAACAATTAGAACAATTGGCAACTAAATTAAATGCGCGAGAAGACATTAAAACCGTTTCTTATTCAGAAAAGAAATTAAAAGAGGTGATTCATCTGAAGTGGATTTTCTTTTTAATTCTCACCTTATTAAGTATTGAGTGGTTTATGCGCAAACGAAATGGGGCTTATTAATCCCATTTTTTGTTGTTTTTAAGCCAGAATAACCTGTTTTTTATGGCTTTTGCCCTTTTTATCTGCCATCTTTCCACATTCGTCTAAATTTAACATTCAGATTATTTGTTTAAATAAATTAAATACTTATTTTTATAAAATACATAAACTAAAATTATATGGTAACAACAGCCATTCAACCTATTAAAGTTCAAAAATCGGCTCACCTCCGAATTAAAGAATTGGATTATAACAACATTACTTTTGGTAAGTTATTTTCTGATCATATGTTTTATGCCGATTTTAAAAATGGGCAATGGAGCGATGCTCAGATTTTACCATATGGTCCTATTCCGATGAGTCCGGCAACTTCTGCGTTGCACTATGGACAAGCTATTTTTGAAGGAATGAAAGCCTATAAAAATGATAAAGGAGAAGTATTTTTATTTCGCCCCTTAGATAATCACAAACGAATTAATATCTCTGCAGAACGGATGGCAATGGCTACTATTCCGCAAGATTTATTTATGGCCGGATTAACGGAGTTGGTGAATTTGGACAGAGACTGGGTGCCGGATACAGACGGTTCTTCTTTATACATTCGTCCGTTTATTGTGGGTACAGATGAATTTATCGGTGTGAAACCATCTGATAATTATCGTTTTTATATCATCACTTCTCCAGCCGGGAAATACTACAATGAACCGGTAAAGGTATTGGTAGAAACGAATTACATTCGTGCAGTTGAAGGTGGTGTTGGATATGTGAAAGCTTCCGGAAACTACGGTCGTTCTTTATTCCCTGCTAAACTTGCTCAACAAAGAGGGTATCATCAAATTATTTGGACCGATGCTCGTAATCATCGCTATTTAGAGGAATCCGGAACAATGAACTTGATGTTTGTGATTGATGATGTATTGATTACTCCTCCACTAGGTGATACTATTTTAGCGGGTATTACCCGTGATAGCGTTTTAACATTAGCACGCGATTGGAAAATGAAAGTGCAAGAACGTAAGATTAGTATTGATGAAGTATTGGATGCTCATAAAGCCGGCACCTTGGAAGATGCTTTCGGTACAGGAACTGCAGCTACCATCGCTCAAATTGCACAAATCGGATTTGAAGGGAAAGATTATATCCTTCCTCCAGCACAAGGACGAATTTTCTCAAACCGCGTTGCCATCGAATTGGATAATATCCGAAAAGGTAAATCACCGGATGTTCATAATTGGATGTACAAAGTGGGTTAATCGTTCAGCAAAACAAAAAACTCCTCCGAATTTCGGGGGAGTTTTTTTTATTTCTTCAATCGTTTCAGTATACCATTGAGCATGGTTTGTTTTCCCATCATGCCCCGCCAACCTTCTCTTACCAATATAAATCCGGAAATGCTGATCAATACAAAAGGCAATGGCCAAAAGTTTTTTAAGGTGCCATAAATGGTAACCGTAATGATGATAAAACCAATGAACATTCCACTTGCAAAAAATAGGTTGTATAAAAAAGGAGACTGCTTGTAATAGTCTTCATCATTTTTTTCTTTGTAGGCATATTGACTGAAACTATTCCAATCGTAGTTGAAGTTGGAAGGATTGCTGAAGGAATCATTTCTTACCGAAGTGCCATAATACTGTCGTTTGCGTTCAGCATTTTCCTTTTCGGTGTCATAATAATTCAATTTGACATCGTGTAAATATCGTTTTTGATCATCGCACAACACATCGTATGCTTCGCTTACTACTGCAAATACTTCATTCGCTTTCGGGGAATTGTTCACATCCGGATGCACCAATTTGGCCTTTAATCGATAGGCCTTTTTGATATCCTCCAAACTGGCATCCCTCGGAATGTCCAATATTTTGTAATAATCGTATTGCATTGATACTAATTTATGGAAAATATTTGGTAAAAACGTCTATCTGTTAAAAAGGAGGTAAATATGCGATCTATACTACTCATCTCAATCATTCTTTTTTTCGCTTATAAAGCGAATTCCCAAACAACGTATACGTTAAAATCGGTAACCGTTTCTGATAAACCTGCTGTGGATACAGTCTTTGGAACCTGGAAATACAGTGTAGCCGATTTTGAATTTATTGATGATAAAATGGTCATCCTAACGTATGAAAAGAGTTTGGAAAAACCCACACTTCGTTTGATTGATGCGAATCAAAAAGTGCTTTCTTCTTTTGAACTACCCGATGAAGCTCAGAAATTTTATAAAGATTATATGGGTTTCGTGAATGTGATGTGTGTGAACCACATTTATCGGGTTACCATTCAAGATGATGTGTTGCGTTTGTTTTCATTGCCGGTAGAGGATTATAAAAAGTTTATTATGCCCTGTGTGGACAGTGCACACCAGTCTATCTATTTCTCAAATTACCAACGCGATTATCCGGAGTTCACCTATTATGCCTACAATGCATCCGAACAAGTATTTAAACCGATTAAAAAAGTTGGCGATCCGGAAGTGATGCATGGCTACAACATGGAATACTATTTTTTAAAACCAAAAGATCGAGTGCAAGTGCGAAAGCTTGCCAATTATTATGGTGTGGATTTTCACCGTGTGGCGGCTAACATGAGCGGTTTAACCAGCAGCATGTATTATAGTCCGCTTTACTCGCCTTTATTTGTAATGGACGATACCATTTGTGTGTTTGATCATTCCAGTAACGCCATTTTTAAATACGATGGGAAATTGAAACAACTCGATTCCATTGCAATTGATTACAATCATCCGAAAAGTTGGAGAGAGTGGAAAAATGAAGTGATTATCGATAAAGAAGCGAATGCCGCTTATGCGCTGTATCAGAAAAATGGATTTTATTATTTAAAACGAATCAATATGTATTCCGGAAAGATAATGGCGTCTTTCAAACTCAGTAATCAGTACGTTGAAAAAATAAAAATTAAAGGGGATTATGTGTATTACATCTACCGCCCCTTCGAATCGCTGCAAGAAAAGTTTGTTTACAAAGAGTTGATAACAAATTGAGGTTTTTTGGATTGATTTTTGTAAATTTATATCTGTAAATTAAAAAAACAGATAAAAATGAAAACATCGATTAAAGTTTTGATTGCAACCGTAGCTGTGTTCTCTACAGCAACCGCTTTTAAATTGGCTGATTATACGGAGTTGGAAATCGGAAAAGCGATACCAAGTGCGGATGTAAAAATGCTCGACATTAGTGGTAAAGAGGTTTCCCTTGCCGATGCAAAAGGTGAAAATGGCTTGTTGGTTGTATTCTCTTGTAATACTTGTCCATACGTTAAGTTGAGCGAATCACGTATTAAAGAATTGTCAAAATTAACAAAGGCAAATAAGGTTGGTTTTATTTTATTGAACTCCAATGAAGCACAACGTGGTGATGAAGATTCGTATGATGAAATGAAAAAATATGCAAAAGCACAAGGCTATGATTTTTACTATGCCGTAGATAAAAACTCAGCTATTGCAAATGCCTTTGGCGCGTCACGCACTCCTCATTGCTTTTTGTTTGATAAAAAAGGATTGGCCTATAGAGGTGCGATTGATGATAATATTAAGTCGGCTTCCGATGCAAAAGAGTTGTATTTAAAAGATGCAATAGTCGCAGTAGGAACTGGAAAAGCCGTGAAAACAAATTCTTCTAAATCTGTTGGTTGCTCGATTAAGAGAGTGGAGTAACAATTTGGAAATTTGCCAATTTGAAAATGATATAAGCATCAAATAAAAAGCCCTTTCGAAATTGAAAGGGCTTTTTTATTAAATATCTTTAATTGACACATTATCTAATTCCCGAATTTTCAAATTATTTCCCTTTATAATGATGTTCCGCCAATAATAATTCGATGTCTTTCATCAGTTGATTCATTTCGGTAGAATCTGTCCCATCATAAAAGCCGCGGATGCGTTTGTCTTTATCAATCAAGGCAAAATTTTGCGTGTGAATAAAATCATCCGGACCGCCATCACCTTCTTCTGCATTCAATAAATAACCGGTACGGGCAATATCGTACAATGCTTTTTTCTCACCCGTTACAAACATCCATTGCTTTGAATCTGCATTGTGTTTAATCGCGTATGCTTTTAACTGTTCTAAGGTATCAATTTCAGGATCTACCGTATGAGATAAAAATTTCACTTCTTGATTCCCTTTGAATTTTTCTGCAACGCGTTCCATTTGTGTACTCATAATCGGACAAATTGTATGGCAGGTGGTGAAAAAGAAATCGGTCACATATACACTTCCTGCAAAGTCCTTTTCGGTCACTGTTTTCCCGTCTTGGTTGATAAAGCTGAAGTTTTGAATGGTGTGATAGGTGGTATCGGTTTTGCCATTTTTAGACTCGTACTCCTTTTCACCAAAAATGGGCAATAGGCGTAAGGGCTTGTCGGTATCATAAATAAAAAAGGCATATACAAAAACACCTGCAGCAACAGCTAATAAGGCAAGGTTAAGAAATTTGGGTTTCATCATCATGATTATTGGGTAAGCTTGATTTCGGATTTTAAAAATTCATAGGTCAGTTTTTTCTCAAAAAAGTGATTGATTTGTTTCTTCTGATTAATGATTAATGTTGCTGGTAAAGCTCCGGACCATGCATCGGATATTTTTGGAATAAAATAGTTTCCATTCACCTCATCCAATAAGACCACTTCCGAATAAAGCTTTTTTGTCTTGATGAAAGGAATTACTTTGGCTTGTAACTCTTCTTTAAAATCCATTGTAACGAGTAGTACTTTTATTTTTGTATTGGCATACTCTTTTGAGATGCTATCAAAATCAGGAAGTTCTTTTACACAGGGCGCGCACCAGGTCGCCCAAAAGTTAACAATATAGGTGGTGTCCGATTCGTTTTTTATACGTTTTTCAAGGTCGGTGATTTTTAATACCGGAACGTGTTGCGAAAAGGCTGAATGGCTATAAAGCAGAACAAAAAGAAAGGTGAAAAGGTAGCGGATGTTTATTTTGCTGTTCGACATGCAATCACGTATTTATGGGCTTTTGATGCAAAAATAAGGCCTAAAAAGACTCCGATTTCAGCTTTAAAATGTGAATACATCAAAGGTATTCAATATTCCGTTTGATTCTGTCTAAAAAAAATGGAAATCCCGAATATTTTCATAATTTCGCCATGGATAAAAAAAATCAATTGGGTACGGTCGAAGAATATAAAATTACAGCTCCTGCAATTAGTACAGCAGGTGTTTACTATTTTACCACGGATAGTGACATCAACTATGAAGTGCGTTTTGGTCGCAGGCAAGATAATATTTTGCATGCTACCATTGTATTTGGTGTTACCAATGATGAGTTTGAAGGGGAGGAGTATACTGTTACCAATAAAGGGGAATTGTACCGTGTTATGACCACCATTGTTGCCGTAGTGAAGATGTTTATGGCTGAACACCCGAAAATGGTGACTTATGAGTTTACCGGTTTAGCAAAGGAAGACGAACCTGAAGATAAACTGACTTCCCGCATCAATTTATACAAACGCTATTTGCCTCGTATTTTCGACCGAGAATGGAAATTTGACTATTCCCGAGGGAATACCATCATTGTAACACGCATTAAATAAAAAATCCTCCACTTTTTAAGTTTGGAGGATTTTTTTATGGTTTTGGAACCATTCCTGTGTTTATTTCTTCGTCTCTTTCTCTAAGCGTTCTTTTTCGAACATTTCAATCAGGTTGCCTAATTGTTCGGCATCGATGCGTTTCGCTTTGATGATTTTATTTTCATCCAACAGGTATATCACCGGTGTGCTATAGATGTCATAAATCTTTTTGGTAACGGCTCGTTTGTATTGATCGGGCTGATAACCGTTAATGAACTGGAGGTTATTGTCTTTGATGAATTTTTTCCAAAGCTTAGGACTGTCTTCCGTTTCATAAGCAAAGATCTGCACATCTTTTGATTTTAATTTTTTGTACAGCTCCACAATCTTCGGCATTTCCTTTTTGCAATGTCCGCAGTTTTCGTCCCAGAATAATAAAACAGTATACCGTGCTTTTACATTATACAGAGCAACCTCTTTTCCGGTTGTATCCTGCATCACAACAGCAGGAGCTTTTTTGCCAATTAGTAAGGGTTCTAGAATATAGGCTCTGTTGATTACTTTATAAAGTTGGGTAGAATCAATCCAAGGGGTTTGTTTTTTAGAATGGTAACGGTTTACGAGGTGCACAAACACGGCATCCATCCCCATTATTTTTGAACTTTCGTAGGTATAGGTAATCCAGTTCACCAGGTATTTGAATACTTCTTCATTGGCTCTTCCTTTTTCAATAATCAAGTCGGTTGAAATGTTAATTGAATCCGGAGTTTGTGGCGTGAGTTTATCTAAATACTGTTTGATTTTGTTGTGAAAAATAGGGGTGCGCAATAAGCGGTCGTCACTAAAATCGATGTTGTCAAAAAAGTGTGATTTATAATAACGGTAACCAAACGTACTGTCTTTTCTGCCATTGGCTAAGATCGGTGCTTCCGGAACAATCGGTTCTTCCATCGCTCTGAATATTTTTGATACGAAGGTGGTTGGGTGGGCTTTAATGAAATTGTTTTTGTAGTCCATTACTTCCTTATCGATGGCAGCAATCTGATCGCCTACAATTTTAGCGGAGTCTTTGTTGTCTTTTACCTTCTTATACAAATCGCGTAAGGGTTCAATTTGTTTTTGTTTAACCCCCATGAAACTTTGGTATTCATAAAAGTATTTATTCTCTTCTGATCCTTTTACTTTCATGTGTTTTATGTAATCCAGTGTATCGGTTTCGAGGGTGAAGTTTTGCTCTGCATCCATTACAAAATCAAAGTACTTTTTGCTTGGAGGCACAAATAAATAAATTCCTTGATCGTATTTCTCAGTGGCGGTAAAAATTACTTCTCCTTTCGCATTTGCTTTCGCAGAATCCTTGATATAGTTTTTATCACCATAATAGCAGGCCAATAAACACATGGAACCTTCCTTGAGGCCTTTGGAAACAATTTTAATGTTGCATCCTGTTGGAGGAGTATTGCCCGCAAAAGTGGTTGAACTGATGAATGCTGAAAGTACGAGTAGCGTTTTGAAAAGGTGTTTCATATTCACAATTATTTTTTAATAGGTGTAGGTTCAATTTTCCGTTCAATAAACTCTGTTTCCGCTGAAACAATGATTTGTTTTTCCGCAATTTTTACGCCACAATTTACCGGATGGCAATAAATGACCTTTGTTGTTCCATCGGGCATCGAAAAAGCCATTTCTGTTCCCATGGTAAGAGGGCCTTCGAAGGTAAATGGGGTTTCAAAGTATTTTTTAAGGTCCACATCCCATAAATGGCGTTCTTTTCCTAAAAAAAGGATGTTCAATGGAAAAAGTGCTTCGGTGATTTCTACATAAATGAGGTTGGTGGTGGGTTCGTAACAGATTTCGACAATGCCGTTGACTTTCGTGGTGTATTCAAATTTGCCGACTACCACTTTCACATCCGTTTCAAAATTGGCTTTTCCAGGGTGAAGTTTTATCTGTGGCTTGATGAGTGTCCAGGTATACGTCCCCTCTATAAACATAAACGAGTAGGCGGAAGTACCTTTGATTTCACCCATGGCGGCAAACATTTTGTTTAACATCGGCTCCTTGATAGCGATTATAATATCTTGATTTTGAGCGAAATTGCTCAATGAGAAGAGAAAGAATAAACTACTAAAAATCGTTTTTTGGATGAAACGCATGTTGCTCAATAATAGGAACCCAAAAATAAGTATTTATCCTATTTGTAAAGATTTTGAATGCCATTTAAATGCATTTTTTACAAAATTTTTTGTTTTGAAAAATTATACTTAAATTTGCGTAATCAATTTATTAACCTAAAAACCCTACAAATGAAAAAAATTTACGTTTTATTATCTATGTTCCTGTTGACTGGAACGTTCGTAAAAGCGCAAGATACGTTGCTTTTTGAAGATTTCGAATTAACTCGTTTTTATGACACTTTATTAATTGACTGTAATGCTACATCAACAATCCCTCCGGGAGTTGCTGGTGACATGAACTGGTATTCAATGGACTCTGATGGAGATACTGATGGATCTGGTGGAAGCCGTCCTGATGGTTGGTTTGCTTTGCAACCATTTTCTGTGGTAGATCAATACGAAACTGTTTACGGAACAATTGGTGCTCCTGATACAAATACAGTTTTGGGAACGAACTCTTGGACTACAGCTTTAATGCCACAACAAAACTGGTTAATTACTAGCAGCGTTCAGTTAGGTTCTGCTGATACATTGTTCTGGAAATCAGCTCCACGTCAAACTCCACGTTATTTGGATGGTTACGAAGTACGTTTATCTACAACTACAAATGCAGATAATACTTCCGCTTTCTCTCACGTATTGTTCAATGCATCTCAAATGACTGTTTTGGGTACTGATACAACATTCAGCACGTATACATTCGCTCCAACTGCAGCTTCAGGTGCATTTGTTCATGGTTTAGATGGAACGCATATTGATTTTGCAGGTACAAGTAACTCTCACCAAGGTCAATTACGTCAGTTTTCAGTTCCTTTGAATGCATATGCTAACCAAGCGGTTTACATTGCAATTATTGGTAACTCTGCTGATGATAACTTAGTTTCTATCGATGACGTTATGATCCGTGGTACTTTGTACAACTCTATCAACGAGAACAAAAACGACTTATCTTTAAACTTATTCCCTAACCCAGCTACTGACAATGTTCAAGTAAACTACACATTGTCTTCTGAGTCAATGGTGACTATCAACTTGTACGATGTTACAGGTAAATTGGTAGCTACTGTATCAAAAGGTGAACAACCTCAAGGTCGTCACTTTGCACACATCAATACTTCTGACTTAGCTAAAGGTTTCTACACAGTTAACGTAGTAACTAGCTTCGGAGCAAGTACTTCTAAATTAATCGTAAGATAATTTAAGAATAATTAAAGAATTAGAAATCCCGTCAAGTGTAGCTTGACGGGATTTTTTTATGGTATTACTGAAGGATTGCTTCTCGTTTCTGCTCCAGCGCAGAACTCGAAGGACGCTACGAAAGCAGCAATTATTGACAATGTCAAGACTTTTGCATCACACCTGATAACTAAGATGCGAAAAGGTACAATAATGAGCGCTTTTTTTTAGCTAAAAGAACTTATCTAAAAGCATAGGATATTCCTACGTTAGTTCCAATGGATATTCTTTCATTCGTCAGATTGTTATTAACCTCTTGGATCGTTGAAAAATGACTTGAGTGAATTTCATTAAAATCTTGTCGCAATTTTATTTCAACATTCTCTTTTATATAGATGCTGAGTTTTTCTGATAGTTTTCTGGAATACATAATCCCAAATTGGTTAGAAATACCAGGACGGGCATCAAAATGTAATTTCTTATTTGTAGAATTCCCATCAGAATAAATGGTTTTTGATCTGAAATTGCCAGAAAAATTAAGAAGTGCTCCAGTAGTAATATAGAAATTGTTTTTTTCGTTTTCTGGATTTACTTTGAAAGACACTAAAAAAGGTATGTGCAAATAATCAACATGAAAGATTGTTTTTATGCTTGTGTTTGTGTCAATCGGATAGGTTGTTGAATAATTCTTAGATGTATAATAAGCACCCAGTGAGATTTTAACAACCTTTTCATTGATAGAAAATTGTCCACCGACTCCATAACTTAACTCATTTTTAAAGTTGTAAATATTGTCTTGAAAGAAATAAATCGGGTTGTTTAAATTAACTTCAACAGATTGATATGGTTTAAATTCTTTTTCAATTTGACCAGCACAACTAAGTGAAATCAGAAAAGATACAGGTAATGAAAATGATTTTAAGTATCTCAAAATTTTCCTATGAAGTTGATAAATCTATAATGCCCTTCGTGAAAATTTGTCCACCGGACTTTTTTTTACACCTATTCCTCTTTAAACTCTGAAATAAAGTGGAATCTAATTTCTGGATTTTTCTCTTGTGCCATTTGTAAAGCCCAAGCGGATTCTGCTAAAAATACCGGACGTTCTTCTTTATCAGTAGCCATGTGATGTGCTTTGTCAAAAATGAATTCCTGTAATTTTTTCTGGTCTTTACTACTGATCCAACATGCCTTGTACAATGAAATATGCTCGAAGTTACATGAAGCAGAGTATTCACTTTTTAAGCGGTGTTGAATCACCTCAAATTGCAAGGCTCCAACGGTACCTAATACTTTACGGTTGTCAGTTCTCTTTGTAAACAATTGCGCAACACCTTCATCTGTCAATTGCTCTAACCCTTTGTTCAATTGTTTGGTTTTCATTGGGTCGGCATTCACCACATATTTAAACAACTCGGGAGAAAATTGAGGGATCCCCTTGAAGTTCATTTTTTCTCCTTCGGTTAAGGTATCTCCAATTTTAAAATTGCTGGAGTCGTACAATCCGATAATGTCTCCCGGAAATGCTTCATCAACAATGTTTTTATCCTGGGCCATAAAAGCCGTAGGATTAGAGAATTTCATGTTTCGGTTTTCACGAACATGATAATAATTTTTGTTGCGTTCGAACTTTCCAGAAACAATTCTTAAAAAGGCAATTCGGTCGCGGTGTTTGGGATCTAAGTTCGCATGGATTTTAAATACAAAGCCACTAAAGTTTTTATCATCCGGATGTACTTCTTTTACATCGGTTGATCTTCCTTTGGGGCGGGGAGCAATTTCAATAAAACTGTCTAAGAGCTCACGCACTCCGAAATTATTAACGGCACTTCCGAAGAAAACAGGTGAAACCATTGCTTCAGAATATTCTTCCACATCAAATTTCGGGTAACCCGCTTCTAACAATTCGATGTCGCTTCTAAGTGTGTTGGCATAATCCTCTCCAATCAGCTTATCCAAGGTGCCATCATTCAAATCTTTAATTTCTACCGAATTTTCATCGGTTTGTTTTTCACCGGAATTGAAAAGTGTTAAACTCTTTTCGTATAAATTATAAACACCTTTAAATGTTTTCCCGATACTGATGGGCCAACTTAAAGGGCGTAAGTCGATGCGTAATTCTTTTTCAATCTCTTCCAACAAATCGAATGGATCTTTTCCTTCACGGTCCATTTTATTGATGAATACAATCACCGGAGTGCTGCGCATACGGCAAACCTCTAATAATTTTCGTGTTTGAGGTTCCACCCCTTTGGCACAATCGATGAGCATCACAACACTATCTACAGCGGTAAGGGTTCGGTAGGTGTCTTCAGCAAAATCTTCGTGGCCAGGTGTATCAAGCAAATTTATTTTAACGCCTTTGTATTCGAACCCCATTACGGAAGTGGCAACAGAGATTCCACGTTGACGTTCAATCTCCATAAAATCGGAGGTGGTATGCTTTTTAATTTTGTTGGACTTAACAGCACCTGCTGTTTGGATAGCGCCTCCGAAAAGCAAGAGTTTTTCGGTCAATGTAGTTTTACCTGCATCGGGATGGGCGATAATGCCAAAGGTTCTGCGTCTGTCTATTTCTTCTTTAATTGTCATTGAATTATTTTTTTCCTATTTTCATTCTGGAAACTCCTTCTTTGCTTATGAGCTCAAGTATATAAATACCTATGCTTTCATCTGAAAGATCTATTTGAAAGTGATTTTCAGTAACAGCTTTTTTTAGAATTTCTCTGCCAGTAATATCGTAAATTTTCACAATTGCTTCACTGAATTGACCTCTTACATAAAATATTCCTTCTGTAGGATTTGGGTATGTATGAAGGTCGCTAAGTTTTAAAGTTTCTGAAGGAATATCTGCAGAAATACCAGGAATTACACAGTTGATTGTATAGCCTGGATTCCGAATAATGTTAGAGAAGTGGTCTTTTCCTAAAAGATGACAGTAATTGCAAGAGTCACCCGTTGCTGTATAAATTTTTAAACAAACATTATATGCTGTATCAATGTAGATAATATGAGTTGGATTTGGAAGAGTAGAAGTGGTGCTGTCTCCGAAATCCCAGAAATAACTTACTGCTTGGGCAGCGGTGGTAGAATCGACTGCAATCGTAAAAATGTTAGTGATGGAATCGTAGCTTACTGAATAATATGCAAAACAATTTACATTGCTGTCGTATTTTAATATGTTTCCAAGTGGTCCGCCTTGTTCAAGCGCGTATCCATGATTTACATCTGGAAAATGCAAGGATGAAATGCCATACACAGGGGGACCTGTGTTCTCGATAGTCCAAGTTGTTCCTGCATCCGTAGTTTTTAAAATCTGGCTTATTCCTGCTCCAGTCGAGCCCGTTAATGTACCCGCAATATAACCAACACTATCACTTACCATTTGAATGTCTCTTAAATTGATTGCAGAAGGAATATTTGATTGTACCCAGTTTATTCCTCCATCTGTTGTTTTGAAAACAACTCCAACGTTTGTAAAAGTCGTATCGTCAAGAAAATCTCCGCAGACAAATCCTGTAATACTATCGGTAAAGGAAAGATCACGCAAGTTCAAATCGTCCGGAAAAATAGAGATAGTATGTGGAATCCAAGATGTACCTCCATCTGTGGTTTTATAAACAATCCCATTGTAGGTTCCGAAATTGAATCCTGCAGCATAACCTGTTGTTGCACTTAACATTTGTAAGTCCACAAACTCAGCATTTGCTTCAAAGGTTTGAATAGACCAGTTGATCCCGCCATCAGTTGTTTTCAAAATACAAGCCAGAGCACTAGTAGTTTGACCGCATACAAATCCGTTGTTAGCAGTTGAAAAATACATTCCAGGATAATAGCCGGCAGGAAGAATCACATCGCTCCAGGTTGAACCCGTATCGTTCGTTTTAAATAACAAGTTACCGTATTGGGTGAGTGCATAACCCGTTTCTATAGTAGGAAATTGAATTTCAACAATTGTCTGACCGCCAGTGTGCGCATAACTCCAGTTAATACCGCCATTTGTTGTTTTCTGTATTTCTCCGTTTTCACCAGCAACATAGCCGGTGTCCTTTGATGTGAAATAAATGGAGTTGTATCCATCTGCACCTATATTAATCTGCGCCCATTGTGACTGCGCGCTTAACGCAAATAACATTGCAAAAGTGACCAAAACGGTAATTGTATTTTTCATTTTTGTTTTGTAAATAATATGCGCTTAAAAAATAAAAAACCCTATCCTGCATAAGCGGGAAAGGGTTCATTTGTATATTTAAAAATACTATTGTTTTTTCTCAGCGATACGAGCAGCTTTACCGGTCAATTCGCGTAAGTAGAACAAACGAGCTCTGCGAACAACACCCACTTTGTTTACTTCGATACTATCGATGTATGGAGAGTTAACAGGGAATACACGTTCAACCCCAACACTGTTGCTGATTTTACGTACGGTGAAAGATTCAGTTGCACCAGCACCTTTACGTTGAATAACAACGCCTTGGTATTGCTGAACGCGTTCTTTTTCGCCTTCTTTAATTTTATAGTTTACAGTAACGGTATCACCAGCTTTGAATTTCGGGTGGTTTGTTTTTACTGCGAATTGCTCTTCTACGAATTTTAATAATGTGCTCATAACTCTTTGTTTTATAATCTGTTAAACAGTTCTTCCTCTAAAAAGGACTGCAAATATAAGTTTTTTTTATTATCGAACAGCAAATCCTGAAAAATATTTGTGATTTTTGCTAAAATCCACATTTTCAAAGGGTTTAAACTCCATTATTTCAGCAAATCCGGTCGTCTTTCCTTGGTTCGTTTTAAGCTTTCCTCATGTCTTGATGGGTAAAAACCTGGGTGAATTGATTTCGCCACAGATTCACGGATTATTTTGCAAAACTAAATTACGCAGATTTTGAATTGTTGACGCAATTGATCAATTTAATTATTCAATCGGATTAATTATTCTTTGAAATTAAATCTGTGAATCAGTGGCAATTTCTGCCTACTTCAACAAATCCGGTCGTCTTTCCTTGGTTCGTTTTAAGCTTTCTTCATGTCGCCAGTGGTCAATATTGGCTGCATGTCCGGATAACAATACCTCCGGAACTTTCATTCCATTATAATCTGCCGGGCGGGTGTACACCGGTGGCGCTAAAAGGTTATCCTGAAAAGAATCTGTTAATGCAGAGGTTTCATCGGAAATGGCTCCGGGAATTAAACGAATAATACTATCACTGATAACGGCTGCCGCTAATTCTCCACCTGACAAAACATAGTCTCCAATTGAAATCTCTTTGGTGATAAAATGGTCGCGTACTCTTTGGTCAACACCTTTATAATGTCCACATAGGATCATGATGTTATTAAACGTAGACAGGTGATTAGACATTTTTTGGTTTAACAATTCGCCATCGGGAGAAGTATAAATAATCTCATCGTAGGTGCGTTCTGCTTTTAATGCATTGATGCAGTTAGCAATGGGCTCAATACTCATCACCATTCCGGCTCCACCGCCAAAAGCATAATCATCCACACTCTTCTGTTTATGAGTAGAATAATCGCGAAGGTTAATTAAATTCACTTCCACCAAGCCTTTCTCGATTGCTCGCTTTAAGATGCTGTGTTCAAACGGACTTCTTATCAATTCCGGTAAAACGGTAATAATGTCGATGCGCATGGTGCAAATGTAAGAATTATGTATTGATGTGGAGAAGTGTTTAATAAGGAGATTTTATTCTAATACATCCCACTTTTTGAATAAAGAATTATTCCGTAAGTTTGTACATCATTAATTTAAAATTGAAGCATGACAGCAATCAAACATAACTGGACCGTTGACGAAATTCTGGATATTTACAATATGCCATTACTGGATTTGGTATACAAAGCACAAACCATTCACCGCGAATTTAACGATGCAAGTGAAGTACAGGTAAGTTCTCTTCTTTCGATCAAAACAGGTGGTTGTGCAGAGGATTGCAGTTATTGTCCACAAGCTGCTCGCTACAATACAGGTATTGAGGTTCATAAATTAATGACCGTAAATGAAGTAAGTGAAGCGGCAGATAAAGCAAAAGAAGGTGGAGCATCCCGTTTGTGTATGGGCGCTGCTTGGCGTGAAGTGCGTGATAATCGTGATTTTGATCGCGTATTGGAGATGGTGAAAACGGTAAACGAAAAAGGATTAGAAGTTTGTTGTACTTTGGGTATGTTAACAGAAAGCCAAGCTCAAAAACTTGCTGATGCAGGTTTGTATGCATACAATCACAATATTGATACCTCTGAAGAAAGCTATAAAAAAATCATCACCACCCGTAATTTTGATGATCGCTTAAATACCATTAAGAATGTTCGTAAAGCAAAAGTTTCTGTTTGCTCGGGAGGAATTATTGGTTTAGGAGAAACCACCGAAGACCGTGTGAAGATGTTACAAACACTTTCTTCCATGGAAGTGCATCCGGAATCGGTGCCTATTAATGCATTGGTTCCTGTTGCTGGAACACCTTTGGAAGATCAGCCATTGGTTCCAATTTGGGACATGGTGCGCATGATTGCTACAACACGTATTGTTATTCCAAAAACAGTAGTGCGTTTATCTGCAGGAAGAACACAAATGAGCTTGGAAGGACAAGCACTTTGTTTCTTGGCCGGTGCCAATTCCATTTTTGCAGGGGATAAATTGTTGACCACTCCAAATCCTGATTTTAATTCGGATATGGAAATGTTCAAGATATTTGGATTGAGCCCACGAAAAGCATTCAAAGGAACAACACAACCTGTGTCAAAAATCAAAGCAGAAAAAGTTGAAACAATCTAAGTTTTCAGCCGATTCCTCTTTATTTCAATCTCTTCAAAAACGGCAAGAGCAAAATGCGTTGCGTAAACTGGTTGTCAATGACCAGCTCATCGATTTTTGCAGCAACGATTATTTGGGTTTTGCACGTTCGAAAAAATTATCAAAAAATATATCTAAAGCTTGTGCCAAGCATGAAGAACCCAATGGTTCCGGTGGCTCTCGCTTATTAGCAGGCAATACTTCCTTTGCAGAAAATTTGGAAGCCTATGTCGCAAAGTTTCATCAAGCCTCTGCAGGTCTAATTTACAATTCAGGTTACGATGCCAATGTCGGTTTGTTTTCAGCAATCGGTCAAAAAGGTACAACCATTCTTTACGATGAGTTGATACATGCTTCGGTGCACGATGGAATGAAGATGTCGGCAGCTACAACATATGCCTTTCGGCACAACGATTTAAAACACTTCGAAGAACGTTTAAAAATTGCAACAGGTATTATTTATGTTGCGGTAGAGAGTGTATATTCGATGGATGGCGATTATGCTCCGCTGAAAGAAATGGCAAAGCTATGTAAAAAGTATTCTGCCAATTTAATAGTTGATGAAGCACATGCAACAGGCATTACAAGCAATGACGGAAAAGGAAGGGTGCAGGAATTGAAATTGGAAAAAGATGTGTTTGCCCGTGTGCATACGTTTGGAAAAGGATTAGGATGCCATGGAGCCATTGTATTAGGTAGCGGACTTTTGCGTGATTATCTGATTAATTTTTCACGTGCATTTATTTATACCACTTCATTGCCGATGCGAAGCCTTGTGGCAATTCACGAAGCATATTCGTTTTTGCAAACGCAGGAGGAGGAAATTAAATTGTTGAACAAGAATATAGAACTTTTTAAATCGTCCATTTCAAAGCATGTACGACCTTTTTTAATTGAAAGTAGCAGCCCCATTCAATGTATCGTAATAGGAGGAAACGATGTTGTGAAAAAAATGGCACATCAACTTCAAAGCAAAGGATTTGATGTTCGTCCTATTCTTAATCCCACTGTTCCTAAAGGAAAGGAGCGTATTCGAATTTGTTTGCATTCGTTTAATTCCGAAAAAGAGGTAAAAAAGCTTTGTTCAACGGTAAACGGATATTTTGTAAAGTAACCAAAAAGTTATATTTTCGTTCAAAAGTATCATAAAGACAATTTATGCGAAAGATATTTGTTACCGGGATTGGAACTGACGTTGGAAAAACCGTTGTTTCATCTGTACTCACGGAAGCTTTAAAAGCTGATTATTGGAAACCCGTTCAAACCGGAAGTTTCTTTTCTACCGACACTGCAAAAGTTCAAAAATGGGTCACGAACCCTGTCAGTAAATTTCATCCTGAGGGCTATTTGTTAAAACAGTACATGTCGCCACATGCGGCTGCTGAACTAGAAGGTATTGATATTGATATCAATCAATTGAATATGCCTGCATCAACAAATGATACCTTAATTATGGAAGGTGCTGGTGGATTGATGGTTCCACTGAATCGAAAAGAGTTTATGGTGGACTTGATTAAAAAGTTTGATGCCGAAGTGGTATTAGTCATCCAAAACTATTTAGGAAGTATCAATCACTCCTTACTTACAATAGATGTATTAAAAGGAAGAGGTGTAAACATTTTGGGAATCGTATTCAATGGTGCTCCTCACCAATTGTCAGAAGATATCATTATTGATTATAGCGGCTTGAAAGTGTTGGGCCGTATCAATAAAGAAAAAGATTTGAATTCCGAAGTGATTTCGCGTTATGCAAAAGAGTTTGAATATTTAAAATAATCCCTACTCCTGGATCTTCTTCTTGACAGAAGGGTTCTTTTGAGAAAAAGGAGAAGAGAATAAAAAATCCCATCAAGTATTTTACGATATTTGAAGGGATTTTTCATTTATGTCGATACAAGAAAGAGATAAGAATGTGGTGTGGCATCCCTTCACACAATTAAAAACGGCTCCATTGCCTATTGCAATTGTTAAAGGCGAGGGAGCTTATTTTTTTGATGATACAGGGAAACGCTACATCGATGGGATTGCCTCTTGGTGGGTGAATATTCACGGGCATGCACATCCATATCTTGCGAAAAAAGTAGCGGAACAATTACAAACCCTTGAGCATGCAATCTTTTCAGGATTTACGCATGAACCTGCCGTTCGTTTAGCCGAGCGCTTGCTGCTGCGGTTACCCGAGAATCAATCCAAAATATTTTATTCAGACAATGGCTCAACGGCTGTTGAAGTGGCGTTGAAGATGGCATTTCAATATTGGAGCAATCAAGGGATTACTAAAACAAAAATCATTGCTTTTGAAAATGCTTATCATGGTGATACATTTGGTGGGATGAGTGTTGGCGCTCGCAACGCTTTCAATCTTCCTTTCTCAAAATTATTATTTGATGTCATTCATATTCCGGTTCCAACAAAAGGAAAAGAAGAAGAAAGTATTGCTGCAATGCAAACAGCATTAAAGCAAGAGGACATTGCGGCTTTTATCTTTGAACCATTGATACAAGGCGCAGGCGGAATGGTGATGTATGAAGCATCTGTGTTGGATGCATTCATTGAAATGTGCCGTACAAAAAAGGTAATCACTATTGCGGATGAGGTGATGACTGGTTTTGGTCGTACCGGAAAATTTTTCGCAAACGATTATTTAAATCAGAAAGCGGATATCATTTGTTTAAGTAAAGGATTAACAGGTGGTGTTATGCCTTTGGGGGTTACCAGCTGTGCGGAATTTATTTATGATGCATTTTTGAGTGATGATAAAATGAAAACATTTTTTCACGGACATTCCTACACCGCAAATCCAACTGCTTGTTCAGCAGGATTGGCGAGCTTGGATTTGTTTGATCAGCCGGACGCATTTGAAAATATCACTCGTATTGAAAATAAGCATGCAGGGTTTTTAGAAAAAATAAAAATGCACAAAGCATTGGTTGACGTAAGACAATTGGGAACAATCATAGCATTTGAAATAAAAACACCTGAAACAACCAATTACCTGAATTCATTAGCTGAACAGATCTCCGAATTTTTTATTTCTAAAGGAATTATCCTTCGCCCGCTTGGCAATATCGTTTACATCTTACCACCGTATTGCATTAAAGACGAAGATTTGGATTATATTTATGATAGTGTTGAGGCGTTTTTGAATGGGCATTCCATTTAACCGCGGAGAACGCAGAGAAGGCGCAGAGGACTTGGAGATTGTTTAAAAAAAAGAAGAAGGAGTTTTATAGAGTTGTTATTTTAAATCAAATTTAATTGTCATCCCGAGCGGAGTCGAGGGACGTACCATGTTTAAAACAAAAAAAGAATTCGTATTTATTATCCTTGCCGGAATTTTTATCACCAATGCTATTGTAGCAGAATTGATAGGAGGGAAACTCATTTATTTGGGCCCGTTTATCATGAGTGTGGGCATTCTTCCATGGCCCATCGTTTTTTTAGCAACTGATTTAATCAATGAATATTATGGCAGAACCGGGGTGAGAAAACTTTCTCTCATTACAGCATCATTGATTGTATATGCGTTTGTAATTTTATTTTTTGCGATGAATGTTCCCGCTGCTGAAGGCATTTCGGTGGTGACAGATAGCCAGTTTACAGCAGTATTCGGACAAAGTATGTGGATTATTGTAGGTAGTGTTTTAGCTTTTTTGGTATCTCAATTTATTGATGTCAGTATTTTTTGGTTGCTGAGAGATAAAACCGGAGGCAAGATGATTTGGCTGAGAAGTACCGGTTCAACGATTGTTTCACAGTTGGTGGATACATTTATTGTGGCTGGAATTGGATTTTGGTTGCCCGGCAAAGTAGATACCGCAACCTATTTAAATATGGCTTTAACTGGGTATACTGCTAAATTGATTATTGCAGTTGTTCTTACGCCCGCTATTTATGCAGGACATGCAGGAGTTAAAAAATATTTAGGTAATGAGGCCGAAGGACTTATTAAACATTCCGCAGAAGAGTCTCTGCATCATAAAGTAGAAAATTAAAGGAAATTTTTTAGCTCATCAACGATTAAATTTACATCAACTTTTTCAATCGGATGTGGAGTGTTTTTCAAAACAATCAATTTTCCGTTTTGTAAGTTGTTGCAAACATGTTGTGTTTCCGTAAGTGTTACCATGTTATCTTCATCGCCCACACTCACCAGTACAGGAATTGTGATGGACTTGTAGTCCATTAATTGTAAGGTGTTTTTGTTCCCTAGCGCCACCATCATGTCAGCAGTTTTTTGCAACACAATTTTCCAATCGTTAGGTTGATGACGTTTTTTTAATGCCGCAGCAAATGCCGGAATTTTCTCCTCGATTTTTTCAGCATTCAGCATTTTTATTTCTTTCGCTGCAATTTCGGGTGTCCATTCAAATTTTGTTGCTAATGTAATCACCTTTTCAACCTTATCCGGATGATGTTTAGCCAGATAAAGTGCAACATATCCACCCATGCTGTACCCGAAAATATTTGTTTTTGAAATGTTGTTTTGTTTTAAAAACAGTAAGACATCTTTCGCAAATTGTTCAATGATAAAGCTTGATGGCATTGGTTCTCCGCCATGTCCGCTAAAGTTAAGTGTGTGAACATCAAATGTGTTTTTGAGTTGTTCTGCGATTGGTTGTAGCTGATCTTTCGCACCAATGGCTCCATGAAGTAATAAAAGAGAATTCATCGTTATCTTTTAAAAATAAAGGTGAGTATGGAAGTATTTGCTTTATCGTCTGTCACTTCAATTTTAAATTCATGAAGACCGGGTTCAATTTTATAATCAAATGTATAAAATAGTAAATTTTGCTTGAATTCGTATTCACATAAAACCCATTTTCCGTCAATGGTTGCTCGGTATTTTCTGATCCCTGAAAGGTTGTCGCTGGCAATCACTCCAATTTTTTTAGCCTTACTTAGATCCGGAATTTGTTCTTTAATAATTTTAAAAGCAGGTTTTAGTTTCGGAGCCACCGTGTCAATTCCGATGGCGTAATTTCCAAACTCTTTCGTTTGTGTGGTTACCCAACCATCTGTGAAACCGCCACCTTCATAACTCTTTCCACCTTTTTTGTTTACAGATACGATACAGGCTTTACTTTGTAATGAATCGGGAAGTCGAACGGGTTTAATACTTAAGGTGATCGCTTTTTGTAAAGCAATGTTTTCATTCATGATTTCATATATAGGAGAAAAAGTAAGGGGTGCGGAACCGTTTTTTGTACAATAAAAATGAGTGTTCTCGTACAATGCTTCTGCGGGAATTTTTATTTTGATGTCTTCCGTTTCGTGTTTTATTTCTTCCAAGCAATTGTAAATAGGGAGTTTTGAAGTCATTTCACCGGAAAGTTTGCTTGACGAACTTTTTACTTTTAACAATAACTCGGTTGTGTTTCCAACAAAATCTTTCACAATAAATTTTATCCAATGTACCGAATCATCTGTGAAATTAAGGATTCCCTTGTTGATGACATCTTTGTAAATTCCAGATTTGTTGTTGGTGGTAACAAAACACCTTTGAATTTTTGTTCCCTGTTTTTGTTTTGATTCATAATCAATATGAGCGTTAACATAACGTGAATTTTCGAAGGTAAATGTTTCTAATTCGTGATAGTAGATTCGTTTTCCGCCCGATTGTAATTCAATGGAGAACACTCCATTTTTGTTTGTTGATTTTGTTTCGGTATCATAACATTCAATTCCGAACCCTATTTGTCCGCTCACAGTTACTGAATCTTGTTTCAAATAGGTGTATTTCCCTTTTTTATAAACCGGGGCAATTTTTTTTGAGGAGCCGAATCCTTTTCCGAATATTCTGGAATTATCATTCATTGGATAAACAGCTATTTGAGTAATTCTCGGTTTGACTGTATCTGCAATCAAATAACCGAAATAATAAGGGTTGATGGGCATTTCGGTTTTGGTATCACGTATTTCAAAATGTAAATGAGGACCTTGAGATCCACCGGTATTTCCGGAAATGCCAATTAATTCTCCTTTTTTTATTGGAAGAGTTGTTGGGGCAAGTGCTGTGTCTATTTCATAGGATTCTTTTAAGTACTGAATTTTGGTAGTGAATGTTTGAACATCATTATCAAAATCCTTTAAATGTCCGTAAACGGATGTATACCCATTCGGATGTGTAACATAGATAGCTTTTCCGTAACCAAATGCGCTGATCTTTATTCGGGAGATATAGCCATCAGCAACAGCATAAATGGGCATTCCTTCACGGTTATTGGTACGGATATCGAATCCCGCATGGAAATGGTTGGGGCGAATTTCTCCAAAGTTACCTGCTAAAGTCAGGGCAGTATCAACAGGGGAACGAAAATCATTTTGAGGATAACGGGTCTGTGCAAGAAGCGAAAAGGGTAAAAAAAAGAGAAAGAATGTCCAAAAAATCGTTTTTTGCATGCACAAAAGTAGGAAAACCAATGTTAAGAAATATTTTGTAGTTCAGATATTGAGTGTTATATTTGTAAAAACTTGAAATGAACAGATTTAATACTTGATTATGAACGACTTAACTTTAAACATAACAGATTTAAAATCGAAAATAGAGAAATTAGTAAACTTACACCAAGTGCTTAAAAAAGAGAATGAGCAATTGGCTGCAGATAAAGAAAATTTACAAAAAACGATTGACGAACAAAAATTAACGATTGAGGCTTTAGAAAAAAACAATAAAGAGATTGAAGCTTCTAAAAACGAAGAACAAAGTAAAATAGTAACAGATACCAAAGTGAAAATTAATGAGTTAGTGCAGGAAATTGACAACTGTATTGCTCTTTTGAAATAGATAAAATAGTTCGGTTTATGGTTTGTACGTTTGATTTGGAGCAGTCCAGCAGATTGAAAAACAATAAACAACGAACTCGAAACTATAGAAATGGCTGAGATATCGTTAAAAATAATCATTGCGGGACGCACCTATCCACTTACCGTTAAGAAGGAGGAGGAGCAGGCTGTACAGTATGCCGCACGATTGATTAACGAGAAGGTGAAAGAGTTTGAGCAAAATTATTCGGTACGTGATAAGCAGGATTTGTTGGCTATGAGCGCATTGAATTTATTGGCTACTCAACAGAATACACCTAAAAAATCGCCTGAGTTAGAAAGTGAAATCAATCAACTCGATCTATTTGTTTCCGATTATCTTCAAAAAGAGTCCAATCCTTAGTCGGTTTGCCTTGTTGTTAACAACAGCATGTAAACAAAATTATCCGTCACTGGTTCCGTTTGACCCTCACAAAAGTCTACTTTGGCTTTTGAAATGAATGTGTGGGTGTTTAGTATGAACAATTTAAATATTTAATTAATTTATGGACATTATTATAATTGCAGTAATTGCCGCAGGAGGTTTGATTTTAGGGGCATTGGTTACATTTTTCCTCATAAAAATGTCGAACAAAGGCAAAGCGAGTAGCATTATCAAAGATGCTGAAATCAAAGGAGATGTGATTATCAAGGAGAAAAATTTACTTGCGAAAGAAAAATTTCTTCAGTTGAAAGCAGAACACGAGAAAGTAATCAACGAAAAAAATCAGGCCATTTTACAGTCAGAAAACAGAATCAAACAAAAAGAACAAACGCTTTCTCAAAAACAAGAGCAGGTTCAGCGCAAGGATGCTGAGTTGGATGCGTTGCGTCAGAACTTAACTCATCAATTGGATTTGTTGAATGCTAAACAAGCGGATGTAGATAAGTTTCACCGCAGACAAGTGGAGCAGTTGGAAACCTTAAGTGGAATGAAAGCGGAAGATGCGAAAGCACAATTGGTAGAGTCTTTAAAAGCTGAGGCCAGAACTCAAGCAATGTCGCATATAAAAGATATTGTTGAAGAGTCGAAAATCTCTGCAAATATGGAAGCAAAGAAAGTGGTGATTCAAACCATTCAACGTGTTGCTACGGAACATGCAATCGAAAACTCCGTTTCCATTTTCAATATCGAGAACGATGAAATCAAGGGAAGAATTATTGGTCGTGAAGGACGAAATATCCGTGCTTTAGAAGCAGCTACCGGAATTGAGATCATTGTAGATGATACTCCGGAAGCAATTATTTTATCAGGATTCGATCCTGTTAGAAGAGAGATTGCTCGTTTGTCGTTACATCAATTGGTTACCGATGGCCGTATCCACCCTGCTCGTATTGAAGAAGTAGTGGAGAAGGTGAAGAAACAAATTGAAGATGAAATTATTGAAATTGGTAAACGTACAACCATCGATTTAGGGATTCATGGATTGCATCCCGAATTAATTCGTATGGTTGGAAGAATGAAATACCGTTCATCGTACGGACAAAATTTATTACAACACTCCCGTGAAGTTGCAAACCTTTGCGCTACGATGGCCGCTGAGTTGGGCTTAAATGTGAAGATGGCGAAACGTGCAGGATTGTTACATGATATAGGTAAAGTGCCGGATGATTCACCAGAGGTGCCACATGCAATTTTAGGGATGCAGTTGGCCGAAAAATATAAAGAGAAACCGGAAGTATGTAATGCAATCGGAGCTCATCATGATGAAATTGAAATGACAACCTTATTGTCGCCAATCGTTCAAGTTTGCGATGCGATCAGTGGTGCTCGTCCAGGTGCAAGACGAGAAGTTGTTGAACAATACATCAAACGTTTGAAAGATTTGGAAGCATTGGCAATGTCTTATCCTGGAGTTGATAAAACATATGCGATTCAAGCCGGACGTGAGTTGCGAGTATTGGTGTCAAGCGATAAGGTGACAGATAAAGATGCAGAAACACTTTCGTTTGATATTTCACAACGTATTCAAACGGAAATGACATATCCTGGGCAAGTGAAAGTAACGGTGATTCGTGAAACTAGAGCTGTTAATTACGCGAAGTAAGATTTATAACACAAAAAACTTTGGACTTTAAACTTTCTAATTTTTAACTTTTGTTTGAGTAAACACCGAATCATAATTGAACCAGGTACTGAAAACAGTAACTATTGGAAAGACCTCTGGAATTACCGGGGCTTTTCTACTTTTTGGCATGGCGCGATATTTTGGTGAGATACAAGCAAACTGTGATTGGTATTGTTTGGAGTTTGCTTCGACCATTGATTACAATAGTTGTATTTACAGTTGTTTTCAATAAGTTAGGAAAGTTTGAGGCTCAAGAAGGAGTTCCTTACGCAATTATGGTTTGTGCAGCCATGCTACCGTGGCAGTTTTTTGCAAGTGCTTTTGGTGACTCTGCAAACTCGCTCATTTCAAACTCAAATTTACTAACAAAGGTTTATTTTCCACGTTTGATAGTGCCAGCAAGCACTGTAATTGTTTGTTTGATTGATTTCTTTATTTCCTTTTTAATTTTGATTGGAATGTTTTTCTGGTTTCACTTCGTACCAGATTGGAGAATCTTATTGATGCCATTATTTCTGTTGTTGGCTTTAATTACTGCAATGGGAACAGGTTTGTTTATCGCAGCATTAAATGTAAAATACCGTGATTTTAGAATCATCATACCATTTATCATTCAAATTGGTTTATATGTTTCGCCTGTTGGCTATAGCAGCAATGAAATATATTCGAGAGATATTCCTCAAATCTTAAAATATCTTTATGCCTTAAATCCAATGGTGGGTGTTATAGATGGTTTTCGCTGGTGCATAATGGGTGGAAATACACCGTTACACATTCCTGAATTTATTGCATCCATTGTTATAAGTGTGTTGTTTTTATTTATTGGTGTATGGTATTTCCGTAGAATGGAAAAATCATTCGCAGATGTTATCTAAGATTATAAATGAATAAGTCCGTCATAAAAGTTGAACACATAAGTAAGAGTTACATTCTGAAGCATCAGAATGCGGAAGCTTACACAGCTTTGCGTGATGTGATTGCAAACAAAGTGAAATCGTTTGGTCGCTCTGTTACAAAAGATGATTTATCAAGAGAAGAGTTTTTGGCAATCGATGATATTTCATTTGATATCAAACAAGGCGAGCGAGTTGGAATAATCGGAAGAAATGGTGCAGGGAAATCTACATTGTTGAAAATGTTAAGCAGGATTGTGACTCCAACGAAAGGACGTATAACCATTGATGGTCGTGTTGCAAGTTTGTTAGAAGTTGGAACAGGTTTCCATCCCGAGTTAACAGGTCGAGAAAATATTTTTTTGAATGGTTCCATTTTAGGAATGAATAAAGTTGAAATCAAACAGAAGTTTGATGAAATTGTTGCCTTTGCTGAAGTGGAAAAATTTTTAGATACCCCTGTTAAGCGCTACTCATCAGGAATGTATGTGCGTTTAGCGTTTGCAGTTGCGGCTCATTTGGAACCTGAAATATTAGTCGTGGATGAGGTACTTGCAGTTGGAGATGCAGAGTTTCAAAAAAAATGTTTAGGAAAGATGAAAGATGTTTCCGGTGAAGGCAGAACAGTATTATTTGTTAGCCACAACATGGGCGCAATTCAATCATTGTGTGACAAAACCATCGTATTAAATCGTGGTAAAATTGTTTATGATGGTGATGTGAACGGTGGGATATCCTATTATTTGACAAATAATAACAATCAAACGGTGGAGCTGTCCAAACGCACAGATCGAAATGGAAATGGGCAGTTGAAATTTACCGGAATTTCTTTTGAAGATGTTGCAGGAAACTCCGTGGAAGAAATATTATCTGGAGATGCATTGAAAGTGAATGTGCAGTTTGAAAACGAGCCGAATATGGATTTTAGCAAACTGCTTGTTTCTGTTGCTTTTTTTGACGAATACCAAAACATTGTATTGTCTTTTGTTTCGGATGAAATGGGAACTAACTTTTCATTTTTAAAAAACAATGGGGTGCTTCATTTACGTGTTCCCGAATTTTTGTTGAGAGGAGGGCAATATTCAGTTCGTTTATTTGCTTCTTATAATGGCACACTTCCAGAATGTGTTTGTGATAATATTGAAAATGCAATCCGATTAACGGTAATATCGAGTGATTTCTGGAAATCAGGACAAACGATTCGTCCGGGTAATTATGCAGTACTAAATGGGGAATATTTCTAATGATACAAGTAACAAAAACATATCTTCCATCTTTTGATGAATATACAGCGCAACTCAAAAGAGCTTGGGATAAAGGGTGGATAACCAATAATGGTGAGCTTGTTTTGGAATTAGAACAAACTCTGAAAAAGTATTTAGGTGTAAAGCATTTGTTTTTTTGTAACAATGGAACAACTGTTTTGCAAATGGCATTAAAAGCACTGGATATAAAGAAAGAAGTTATCACAACACCTTTCTCATACGTTGCTACTACCACCGCAATTCTGTGGGAGAACTGCACGCCTGTTTTTGTTGATATTAATGATCAGGATTATAATGTTGATGCTACTAAAATTGAAGCCGCAATCACTCCAAATACCGAAGCGATTTTAGTGACTCATGTGTATGGTAATCCTTGTAATGTAGAAAAAATTGAGGCCATTGCTAAAAAGCACAACCTGAAAGTGATTTATGATGGAGCACATGCATTCGGTGTAAATTATAAAAACAAAAGTTTATTGAGCTACGGAGATATTGCTACCTGCAGTTTTCACGCTACCAAATTGTTTCATACGGTTGAAGGTGGAGCAATCATTACTGATAATGATGAAATTGCGAATAAATTAATGCTGTATCGTCAGTTTGGGCATGTCTATGATGATTATTATAGCGTGGGAATAAATGGCAAAAATTCTGAATTTCATGCAGCAATGGGGTTGGCGGTATTCCCTAAACTCCCGGAGTTGATTGAGAAAAGAAAAATCCTTACAAACCTATATAATCAAAATTTGTTGCCGCTAGGATTGATTCGTCCACAGCCGCTGACGGATACGGATTACAATTACAGTTATTATCCGGTAGTGTTTTCTTCGGAAGCATTGTTGCTGAATGTAAAAAACAAGTTAGCGCAAAACGAAATTAATACCCGTAGATATTTTTATCCTTCATTAAATGAGTTACCATATCTAACCCAAAAGTATGATTGTCCTATTTCGGAAGACATAAGCAGAAGGGTATTGTGTTTGCCATTGTATCCTGATTTGGAAACGGACACTGTGGCTAAAATTTGTTCGGTTATCAAAACTAATTTATAAAATACGACAATGCTGGTTATAGGAGCAAAAGGCTTTGCAAAGGAGTTATTGCATGTATTAAACAAACTACCGGAGCGTGGTGAACTTGTTTTTTATGATGATGTTTCACCGAATACCTCTGAGCAGTTTATGGATACTTTTTTGGTTGTTAAAAATCAGGAAGATGCGAAAGCCTATTTTCAGAAAACAGATAATCGTTTTGTGATTGGGATAGGAAAACCTCAGTTAAGGCAAATGTTTGCCGAGAAAATGGAAGCATTCGGTGGAATATTTACAACAGTACTTTCACCAACGGCCGATATTGGTATTTATAATAATCGTATTGCTGAAGGTGTCGTAATTATGGATCGTGTTATCATTGAAACGGACAATCAGATTGGAAAAGGATGTTTGATTCATGTTGGCACTTTTATAAGTCATGATGTAAAGATTGGCGCCTATTCCGAAATTTCACCTTTTGTAAAACTGTTAGGTAATGTTCAAATTGGAAGTACCTGTTCCATTGGAACAAATGCTGTGATTTTGCCGAATATAAAAATAGGAAACAATGTTGTTGTTGGTGCCGGTTCTGTTGTTACAAAGGATATTCCCGATAATACTACGGTAGCTGGAGTGCCAGCAAAACCGCTGTTAAAAAATAATAAATGAAGCTTCATTTAACGCACGATAATGTATTTATTGATAATATAGTTTCGGCATGTAAAGAGCTGAAATTATTGGAGGAGCATAAGTTTATCGTTTTTCCCAATGATGATACGGACGTAATAAAATATACCAAAAGTGTAGAAGTGATTACGTGTGTATATAATTCTGAACGCTTCCTGGATTCAATTGGTGATTGGAATCAATATTCTACAGTTTATATTCATTGGTTGTGGGATAGAACCCAACAATTGGTTTTGCAAATTCCTAAAGAGGTAAAAGTCGTTTGGTGTTTTTGGGGAGGAGATGGGTTAGAGGTTCCTGAATTGATGAATTTTGTTTTTCAGCCCCAAACAGCACGTTACATTACTTTAAATAAAAAAATAAAACCGCTATTCACATTTAGTTATCAAAAGCTTAGACAGCATCTATATAAAAATTATAAACATGCAGGTTCCTTTTTTAAGCAACATAAAAAGGCTGTACAACGTGTGAATTACTTTGCACACTACCTTCCATACGACTTTGAACTGATCAACAAGGCCAATGATTCCTCCATGGAACTGGTGCCATTTCATTATGCTTGTATTGAAGATTTGATGGATTTTTCTTCTCCTGTTCGTGTACCGCAAGGAAATCATATTATTCTAGGTAACAGCGATACGGAAACGAATAATCATATCGAAGCAATTGATATTCTGAGTAAATCAAATTTACAAGGATATAAAATATATTGTCCCCTTTCCTATGAAGGAAAACAGTATTCACACGATATGGCTTCACTCGGCAAAAAGAAGCTAGGAAGTAATTTTATTCCATTATTAGAGTTTTTACCTAAATCGGAATACGAAAAGATTTTGAGCGTAGCAAAAGTTGCAATCATGAATCATAATCGTTCGCAGGCACTCGGAAATCTAGCAATACTCTTATGCAATGGAACAAAAGTTTATATGAGTGAAAAGAGTGCATTATATAAATTTTTCAAATCAAATAAAGTTGTGGTTTATTCATTGCAAATGGATTTTCAGAATGCAAACAGCGCAACCTTAGATCCACTTTCTCTGAATGAAATTGAACATAATCGGAAGATGATGCTGGAACTCTTTGGGCGAGATCGATACATGGAAAAGTTGGTGAATTTATTTAAACTATAGATGAAATGTCTAAAATAAAAATACTAAAGGCTGCAACCTATTATCCTGATTTTATTTCGGAGGTTTATTTGAAAAAGATATTCGATCCTCAGTTGGATTATGCTGCCAACCATAAAAAATTGATGGATACCTGTTGTGCATGGTCCGACTTTTGGAAAATTAATTTAGAGGCATTGGGTGAATTTGAAGTACAGGAAACCGTTTTTAATGTTGAAGAACTCCAAAAAAAATGGGCCAAGGAGAATGATTTTAAGTACGATCAGCAGGATTGGAAACAAAGCATTTATACCGAGCAGCTAAGGGTGTTTCAACCAGATATTTTGGTGATGCAGGATATGTATCACCATTCACATTATTTGACAAATCTTAAGAAGGTAATTCCTTCCATAAAATTAATTGTTGGTTGGGATGGGATACTTTTTCACAATAAGGAAACATTTCTTGATTGTGATTTAATTTTGACCTGTGTTCAGGATACATGTGATTATTATGAATCATTTGGCTTTAAAACTCATTTTTTTAAATTTGGTTTTGAAACTGAATTATTAAAAAAACTCAAACAGAACCATGAAAAATATCCTGTTTCTTTTGTGGGGTCGTTGCATTTGGGTCCGGGATACCATTTGAATCGGTTGAAACTGATTTCACATATTGTATCAAATGTTGACATGAATATTTGGGCGGCCTCTTTCGATTATCAATGGAAGCTCTATTCACCCCATCAGATTAGAAGAATGATGGATTTTAAGTTTTCATTGGTGTACGATATTTATAAAGTTGCCAAACGAAATAAAGGGATGCTTTTTGGCATAGATATGTTTCAAACGCTTCACGATACCAAAATTACATTCAATTCGCATGGTGAAAATTCACCTAAAAAAGCTGCAAATATGCGTTTGTTTGAAGCAACCGGTGTAGGCACCTGCTTGTTAACGGATTGGAAAGAAAATTTGTCTGACTTTTTTGTTCCTGATGTGGAAGTCGTTACGTATAAAACCAAAGAAGAGGCGGTAGATAAAATCAAATATTTGCTGAACAATGAAGCTGAAAGAAAAAAAATTGCAGATGCTGGGCAAAAACGAACTTTGGAAAACTACTCCTATCAATTGCGAATGATTGAAATTGCATCCTTGTTTAAATCGATGCTTTAAAACAGGTATATAAAATTAAAAACGAATGGCGTCTAAATTGGCATATTTAAACTTGGGTTGCGGTGCAACTTTTCATACTGACTGGACGAATGTCGATTTTGTTTCGTCTTCAGAATACGTTAAGCAACATAATTTGTTGGAAGGTGTGCCATACGAAGATAATCGGTTTGATGTTGTTTATCATTCCCATGTGCTTGAACACTTTCCAAAAAAAAATGCACATACTTTTATAAAAGAATGCTATCGTGTTTGTAAGCCAGGAGCTATTATTCGAATTGCAATACCAGACTTAGAACAAATCGCTTTGAATTACATAAAGTACCTGAATGAAAGTATAGCAGGAGTGCTTGGAGCGGAGCAAAAGTATGCGTGGACCATGTTGGAACTATTCGATCAAGTAGTACGTTCAAAAACAGGTGGTGATATGATTGCATATATTAAAGATACATCTAACAATAATGATGCTTTTTTACTTGAAAGAAACGGACAGGAAGTGCAACGAATTATGGATATGTACAGAGGACATGAGGTTGCAACATCAATTAGTTACTCATTTGTTGATCGTTTTATGGAAATGCCGAAACGAATAAGAAGAAAGTTAATTGCTCTTTTGTTGGGCAAAGAATATGCTGCTTATCAAATTGGAAAGTTCAGAATGGAAGGAGAAATTCATCAATGGATGTATGATCGTTATTCTCTAAAAAAAATGTTAGAAGAGGCTGGATTTAAGAATGTTCAAGTGAAAAGTAAGTTTGAAAGTAGTATCCCCGATTGGGAAACTTTTAATTTGGATGGGAAAGAAGGTCTATTAAGAAAACCAGATTCGTTGTTTGTTGAAGCTGTAAAATAAAATGAAACTTAATTTTTGCACCCTTTTTAATGCTAGTTATTTGTCGCGAGGTGTCGTGATGTATGAGTCATTGCAGCTACATTGTGATGATTTTCACCTATACGTTTATGCCTTCGATGATGTGTGCTTAAATTATCTGAAAAGTCGAAATTTTAAAAATCTAACAGTTGTTTCTTTAAAAGAATTTGAAACATTGGAATTGTTAGAAGCAAAAAAAACGAGAACTGCAGGTGAATATTGTTGGACGTGCTCTTCCTCTACAATAGATTATTCTATTAAACACTTTGATTTAGATAATTGTACGTATGTGGATGCGGATATGCTGTTTTATTCTAACCCAAGGGTATTGATTGATGAAATGGGTACGAATTCGGTTTTGATTACCTCTCATCGATATACAAAAGAATATGATCAATCGGATGTGAGTGGGAAATATTGTGTTCAGTTTATGACATTTAAAAATACACCTGAAGGGATGGCGGTATTAGATTGGTGGAGAAATGCTTGTATTGAATGGTGTTTTGGTCGAGTAGAGGATGGGAAATTTGGTGATCAAAAATATGTTGACGAATTTCAAACACGATTTTCAGGTGTTCATGAATTAAAACATCTGGGTGGTGGCGTTGCTCCTTGGAATGTTCAACAATATACTTTTTCGTCAAAAGATGAAAAAATAAGAGGAAAGGAAATAGTATCGGGTAAAGAATTTGACTTAGTTTTCTTTCATTTTCATGGATTGAAATTTTATGAAAATAATATTGTTGGATTAACTGGTGAATTATATGAGATCAGAAAAGAAATTCAATCGATGTTCTATTTTCCTTACATCGATTTGTTAAATGCATCTAAAAAGATTATTCATGTTGATGTAAAGGATGTTGACCCCAATGGGAATGCGGGCTTTGCTCCTTATAAGCCACTGGGCTTCAGTTTGCTATTGCGATTTTATCTTTCTGGTCTGAAACAATCGTTGACAAATATCTTTGGGAAAAGTCTTAAAAAGCGCATTCGGCACCATTATTTTTTCGATAATAAATGAGTCTAAATTAGTAACTTAGCCTCATAAAATTACGGTATGGCTCACATCATTGACTTGAAAACATTTACGGATAAAAGAGGTAATCTAACGGTTATTGAGAAGGTGATACCATTTGATATTAAACGCGTGTTTTATATCTATGGTGTAGATGACTCCAAAAGAGGCGGACATCGTCATCATAAAACGATACAAGCCGCTATTTGCATAAAAGGCTCTTGTACGATACATAACAATGACGGAACTGTAGAAACGGATTTTGAACTGAATCAACCTAATAAATGCTTGATATTGGAACCGCAAGACTGGCATACAATGGATCATTTTTCATCAGATGCTATTTTAATGGTTTTTGCCTCCGAATATTTTGATGCAGCAGATTATATTCATGAACCTTACGAATCTAAAAAATGATTGAATACGAAAATTTAGGAAAGCTCAATGCTCCCTTTTTCGATGCGTTTGAAAAAGCTTTTAAGGAAACCCTTGAAAGTGGATGGTATATTCTTGGAAATAAAGTTCAATCTTTTGAAAACGAATTTGCAACATATTGCAATGCCAAGCATTGTATCGGTTTGGCAAATGGCTTGGATGCATTGATTTTAGCTCTTCGGGCATTCGACTTTGAAAAAGGGGATGAAGTGATTGTTCCATCGAATACGTATATCGCAACGATTCTCTCCATTATCCATAATGGATTGAAACCTGTGCTGGTAGAACCGGATATCACAACCTATAACATTGACCCTCTAAAAATCGAAGAAAAAATCACTTCGAAAACGAAAGCAATTATGGTGGTGCATCTGTATGGGAAAATGTGCGAGATGGATGCAATCATGGCGATTGCTAAAAAGCATGAACTGAAAGTGATTGAAGATTGTGCTCAAGCACATGGCGCTTCCTACAAGAATACAAAAGCTGGAAATTGGGGTGATTTTGGTGCGTTTAGTTTTTATCCTACTAAAAACTTGGGTGCTATTGCTGATGCTGGGGCCATGACAACAAATGACCCAATGTTAGCAGAGGAAATAAAAACATTGCGCAATTATGGTTCTAAAACAAAATATTATAACGAACGTGTTGGTTTTAATTCAAGGCTGGACGAAGTACAAGCAGCATTTCTATCCATTAAATTGAAAAAGTTGGATGCGATTAATGAACATAAAAGGAAATTGGCAGCATTGTATTTGAAGGAATTAAAATCCGATTTTATTAAACCAGTTGTTCACCCTGATTATTTTGATGTGTATCATATTTTTAATGTTCGTCACGAAAAGCGTGATGCGCTTAAAGAATATTTGCTTGCAAATCAAATTAAAACGGACATACATTATCCCGTAGCTCCGAATAAACAAAAAGCAATGATTGGGATTATTGATGATCAAACTACGCCCATCGCTGAAAAAATTCATCAAACAACACTCAGCTTGCCAATTTCATTTTACCATACTGAAGAAGATATTTTAAGGGTGATTGAAGCAATGAACAAATTTTAATCATGCCACAACTTTCTGTTATTACAATTAACTATAATGATGCGGATGGATTGGAAAAAACAATCGTATCACTTGTTAATCAGTCCTATCAGGATTTTGAGTTGATTGTAATTGATGGAGGTTCTTCTGACGGGAGTGTGGATGTAATTAAAAAATACATATCTACTATTTCATATTGGGTTTCCGAAAAAGATAAAGGCATTTACAATGCCCAAAACAAAGGAATTGACAAAGCACAGGGCAACTATTGTCTGTTCTTAAATTCCGGAGATTATCTGGCTGATAACAAGGTGTTAGAGGCCGTTTTTGCTGAAAACAGAAAAGAAGACATTGTTTATGGAGATATGCTTACCATAGATGAATCAGGTAAAATGAAAAGATTGAATATGCCTGATTTTGTTGGTGTAAAACGAATGCTGTCCGATACGATTTGGCATCCCGTTACTTTTATTAAAAAAGAATTATTTAGCAAGTTCGGTTGTTACAATGAGGACTATCGTATTGCAGCAGATTATGATTTTTTTGTTCATGTGCTGATAGGTGAAAAAGTTTCACAGAAACATTTGCCGATTGTTATTTGTGTTTTTGATCGAACGGGCATAAGTTCTGATCCATCCAATATGAAATCCTTAATTGAAGAAAGAAATAAAATTCAAAATACTTACTTTAATTATTTTGTACTTATTTTATTCAGACTCTATAGTAAGCTTAGAAACTAAGATGGTATCGATTGTTATTCCTACATATAATTATGCGCACTATCTCGCTGAAACACTTCAGTCGGTTTGCAATCAAACCTATTCCGATTGGGAATGCATTATTATTGATGACGAATCATTGGATAACACTTCGGATGTGGTGGAACCTTTTCTTTTAAAAGACAATCGCTTTAAATACGTTCGACAGAATAATCAGGGTGTTTCTGCTGCCAGAAATAATGGACTTAAATTAGCAAAAGGCGATTTTATTCAGTTTATAGATGGCGATGATTTATTGCAACCCAATAAATTGAATTCGCAGGTGGCAGTTTTTAAAAACAACAAGGATATTGATATTGTGTATAATGATGTACGTTTTTTTGAAGATAAAAATCCTACTATTTTTAAAACGTCACTCAAAGGAAACAAAAATGACAATTGGTTACCACGTATATCTAAACGTGGAGCAGATGTAGTTGGCTTGTTTTCAAGTATAAATTTTATAGTTATAAATGCTCCTTTGGTCAGAAAATCTGTATTCGATAAGGTTGGCTATTTTAATGAAGAGATGAAAGCACTTGAAGATTGGGATTTTTGGATGAGATGCGCCTTAAATGATTGCTATTTTCATTTTAATGATTCTTCGGATTCATTCGCATTGGTTAGGGTACATACTGGAAGTTTGAGTACGATAAAACCATTGATGAATAAAGGTCATTTTATGTTTTTGAGAAATGCCTTAATGCATAAAAATTTAAGATATAACTATCGTTTTATATTATTTGTAAAGTATGTTGAATTGTTTTGGGACAGTGTTTTTTCGAAAGGATTTGTTTCCTTTGATGCGTTCTTGCTCTCATTTGCATCCTTACTTCTTTTGCCAGTTTATTTCTTAATTAAACTCTTCAGATTGTTAAAATAAGTGTCAGCGAACATTCACATATCTATTGTTATTGTTAATTACAATGTAAAGCAATTACTACTGCAGTGTTTGAAATCTATTTATTCGAATATTGGAGATGGATTGGTAATCGAGACGATTGTTGTAGATAATAATTCAGCTGATGATAGTGTTGAATCACTAAAAAAGGAATATCCTCAAGTAGTTTTGATTGAGAATAAATTTAATGCAGGCTTTTCAGGAGCGAATAACCAAGGAATGGAAATAGCCAAAGGAGAATGTGTTTTTCTACTAAATCCGGATACGGAAGTATTGGGAAATGCTCTGGAACAGCTTTATTTCTATTTGAAAGCGAATGAAGGTTGTGCAATTGTTGCTCCCCGTTTGTGGAATTCAGATCATACAATTCAGATTTCAGTTTGGAAAAATCATGCTCCAGTAGATTTAGTTTCGGAGACTTTTTTTCTGCATAAAGTTATTGGTCGACTCAATTATCCAATAGCTCAGCTGAAGTCTACTTTTGAAGTTAAAACCGCATCTGGTGCAGCATTGTTTTTTAATAAAAATCTGATTAAAAAAATAGGAATGCTGGATGTTTCTCTGTTTTGGATGGAAGACATCGATTTTTCTAAAAGAGCACAGGAGTGTGGGAAATTAATGTATTTGCATACAGCAGAAGTGATTCATCACAGTGGGCAAAGTCAGAAAAAGAATTATAATATTTCAATTGCCAATCAACTGCTGAGTAAGTTGAAGTATTACAAAAAATACCATTCATTTTTGGGATATGTAGTAGCCACTTTGTCTTGTTTTATTTTTATTGTAAGTAGGATTATCATTTTTGGTTTACTGAGTCCGACAAAAGACATATATTTATTAAAATTACGGGCCTATTTGTATACTTTCAAGCGCTACTTTAAGTACCTGTTTTTAAACGATAAAAAATTAATATAGATGAGAATCTGTTATTTCGCAGATGGCGAAAGTATTCATATTGTCCGTTGGTGCAAACATTTTGCAGATCAAGGACATGACGTGCATTTAATCTCATTTAAAAATGTTAAAATAGAAAAGGTGACCACTCACTTTATAGATACAGGTGCCATTGCTGTTGGGGGTGGAAATTGGAAAGTCCTTTTTAAATACAAAAAGGTTAAAAAAATAGTTAAACAAATACAGCCCGATGTATTTCATGCGCATTATGCAACCAGTTATGGAATTACCGGTGCATTGTGCGGTTTTCATCCATATATTATTACGGCTTTAGGAACAGATGTGCTCATAAGTCCGAATCAATCCAAAATTTTAAAGAGTCTATTGAAGTACGCCTTTTCAAAAGCAGATTGGATAACAGCTATGGCTGATCATATGAAGTTAGCGATAGAAAATTTAGGAGTAGATGCACGTAAAATTCAAACATTACCATTTGGTATCGATCCTGCCGTTTTTAACAATACAAACTCTAAAAAAAGTAGTGATTCATTTATAATTACGAGTACTCGAAATTTTGAAACTGTATATAATATTCCTCATTTGATAAAGGCCGTTTCTATTGCAAGAAAACAAATTCCCGGATTGAGATTAAATCTTATCGGTGCGGGTTCATTGCAAAAAGAAGTGGAGGAGTTAGTTGAGAAAGAAGGTCTGAAAGCGGTAACAACTTTTTTCGGAAAAGTTCCCCAGCCTAAAATTGCAGAGGTAATGAATGATTCTCATCTATTTGTTTCAGTTTCTATATCCGATGGCAATAATATTTCTTTGAATGAAGCCATGGCATGCGGAACATTTTGTATTGCAACAAACATACCTGCCAATACACAATGGATACAAGACGGAATCAATGGGTTTTTAGTAAAAATAGACGATGTTGAGGGATTAGCTGACAAAATCGTAACTTCATACCAGAAATATGATAAATTTCAGAAAATTGCTGTTCCGATGAATGCGTCTATTATTCAGGAAAAAGCGATTTGGCAACTGAACATGCAGAAGATGGAGAATACATACATTAAACTAGTAACAAATGGGAAATAGAATTGCAATTATTGGAGCTGGAGGTCACGGAAAAGTTGTATGTGATGCTATTTTAGCTCAAAATGAATACATTATAAATGGTTTTGTGGATGTTTCTTTACCCGTTGGAACAACTGTTATTAATGGTTATCAGGTAATTGCACATCAAAATAATCTTGAGTCTTTGAAATCGCAAGTCGATTTTTTTATTGTGGCTATCGGAAATAATAAAATTAGAGGAGAGCTTTATAAATTGGCAAAAACAATTTTAAAACCTGCAATCGTGATTCACCCTTCTGCCGTAATCGGTTCGGATGTACAAATTGGTGCAGGAACAGTGGTGCTGGCAAATTCTGTATTAAATGCCAGTTCCCAAATTGGAGAAAATGTGATTATTAATGCTCGTGTGGTGGTGGATCATGATTGTACAATCGGAAATAATATTCATTTGTCTATTGGAACAATGGTGGGTAGTAATTCAAAAATCAATGACGGATACCTGAGTGCAATCGGAGAAAATATTAATTCATTTTCAAATTTAGGTTAAGTGAAATCGGTTTCAATTGTTATTCCTTGCAGAAATGAAGAAAAGTACATCGGAAGGTGTATTGATTCTATTTTGATGCAAGACTATCCGCACGAAAAATTATCCATATTTATTTGTGATGGAATGAGTACCGATGAAACGGTAGCAATTGTTAAAGACTATGCCGTGAAACATGCTTTTATTCAGTTGCTTGTAAACGAAAAGCAAACCACTCCCTTTGCTCTTAACCTTGGTATTAAAGCATCCACTAGTGATGTGGTGATTATTTTGGGTGCTCATTCCGAGCTATACCCCGATTATGTTTCTTCTTGTGTAGAAGCATTTGATTTTGCACCGAATATTGGTTGTACGGGTGGTATCATTGAAAATGTATACGAGAACGAAATTTCAGATGTAATCGGAAAAGCAATGTCTTCCAGCTTTGGCGTTGGAAATGCTCATTTCAGAACGGGTAATAAAAATGGTTTTGTTGATACGGTCGCATTCGGAGCCTACAAAAGGGACGTGTTTCATAAAATCGGTTATTTTGATGAGGAGTTGATTCGCAATCAGGATGATGAATTTAATTTTCGACTAATCAAAAATGGTTTTACTATTTATTTGTTTCGAAAAATTCGTTCTAAATATTATGTTAGAGCATCTTATGGAAAATTATTTAAGCAATATGAGCAATACGGATACTGGAAAGTATATGTAAATAAAAAGCATAACACCGTAACCACATTGCGACAGGTTGTACCATTGTTTTTTGTTCTGTATTTGCTTTTTGGTGTTTTGGCATCCTTTTTTGGATATGTTTATTTTACTTTGTTTGCAATCGGATTATTACTCTATGCTGCAGCTGGCTATTTGTTTGCATACAACTTATCTACCGATCAATTTCAAATAACGAATATTATCAGAGTTTTTTTTATTCTTCATTTTTCATATGGTTGGGGATATTTAAAAGGGATGATTGACTTTTTTGTATTGAATAAAAAGATAAAAAGAACGGAATCACTTACTCGATAAAAATGAACAGAACCGAATTTCATACGAAAGCACATGCTTATTTGGCAATGATGATTGCGTTTTGTTTGCCATTTGCTCGTTTAACACCCATTTTTATTGCTTTACTCTTGCTGAATTGGCTCATTGAAGGTGATTTTAAGAATAAATTTCAGTTGATTCTGAAAAATAAATTAGCACTGCTTTTTCTTGGATTTTTTATGTTGCATTTAATCGGTATGCTCTATACATCAAATTTGGATGCAGGACTATTTGATTTGCAAGTGAAATTATCGCTGTTAATTTTCCCTATTGTGATTGCGAGCAGACCCTATACGCAAGAGCAAGTAAGAAATATCTTTTTTGTTTTTATTATCGGTGGATTGTTCGCCTCTTTGTTTCTATTGTCCCGAGCAACATATACGTGGTTTGCTTTTTCTGAAAATAATTTTTTCTATCAAGCATTTTCTATTCTCTTACATCCAAGTTATTTATCCATGTATCTGAATGTTTCAATAGCATGGTTGTTATTGAGTTTATTTAAAAAGTCGGAATTGCCCACTCGCTTTTCACCCTTGCATTCTTTGCTGATTGTGCTTTTTTTTACTTTCATTATTGTTTTATTGTCATCGAAAATGGGTTTGATTTCGTTGGTGTTGCTATTTGTTGGTTTTACGATTTATCTGATTATTTCCCAAAAACGATACCTGATTGGAGGCGTTGCTTTGGTTATTATTTTAGCATCAGTTTTTTCCCTTGTTCAGTTTGTGCCTGAAATCGGAGGAAGGGTGAAAAATGCTATCCATGCAATGACAAATCCCCCCAAAGACAATTCCGAATTGGAGAGTACCGCAGTGAGGATGTTGATTTGGAAAGCAGCCAATAGCGTGATTGCTAAAAATGTGGTATACGGAGCGGGGACAGGAGATGGGAAAGACGCACTCTTGAAAGAATACCAAGAGCGAGGAATGGTAGGAGCATACGAACATACCTTAAATGCGCACAATCAATTTTATCAGGTTACGGTTAGTCTTGGGTTTATTGGATTAATCCTGTTGTTAAGTTGCCTTATTTTGCCTTTATTCGGAGTGTATACATCTCCCAGCTCCATATACATCCTGTTTTTATTAATAATAATTTTTAATTTTATTCCCGAATCCATGCTAGAGGTACAGGCAGGGGTGATGTTTTATGCTTTTTTTAATTCTTTACTATGCTTTTGTGCTAACTTTGTGACCAGTAAAACAACCAGATTATAATACGATAGAATATGATTCCATTTTCACCACCCCACATCGACCAAAAAATTGTTGACGAAGTAACGAAAGTACTTTTATCCGGATGGATTACAACCGGTCCTCGAACTAAATTGTTTGAGAAAGAGTTAACTAAGTATTGCGGAAATAAAGCAACGTTATGTTTAAATAGTGCTACTGCAGGTTTGGAAATTATGTTGCGATGGTATGGTGTGAAAGAAGGAGATGAAGTGATATTGCCTGCATATACCTATACTGCTACTGCGAATGTCGTAATGCACTGTGGCGCCAAACCGGTTTTTGTGGATGTAAATTCACATGATTTTAATATCTCTGTTGCGAATATTGAAAAGGCGATTACTTCTAAAACCAAGGTGATTATGCCTGTTGATTTTGGAGGACATGTTTGCGATTATGATGAACTAAATGCATTGGTTGTAAAGTACAAAGACAAGTTTAATGCAACCACAGAGGAGCAAAAAATGTTGGGTAGAATCTTGATTCTGTCCGATTCAGCTCATTCTTTCGGTGCGACCTATAAAGGCAAAAAGGCCGGTTCATTAACCGATGTTTCTGTTTTTTCTTTCCATGCTGTAAAAAATCTAACAACTGCTGAAGGTGGAGGAGTGGCCTTAAATCTTCCAGCTCCATTTGATAATGAGGCAGTATATAAATATCTCTGTGTAAAAACGTTGCATGGTCAAGATAAAGATGCATTAGCAAAAACACAAAAAGGGAATTGGCGTTATGATATTGTGGAGGCCGGTTATAAATGCAATATGCCAGATATTATGGCCGCTATTGGTTTGGTTGAATTAGAGCGTTATGATAACGAAACATCGAAAGGAAGAGAGCATATTTTTAAACAATATGATGCCGCTTTTTCCAAGTACGATTGGGCACAACTGCCAGAATATAAAACGAAAGATAAAACCTCTTGCTATCACTTATATGCATTGAGAATAAAAGGAATTACTGAAGGACAACGAGATGCAATTATCAAGGAGATTTTTGATTGTGATGTATCTGTTAATGTTCATTTTATCCCGGTTCCAATGATGAGTTTTTATAAAAAACAGGGATACGATATCAAAAACTATCCCGTAACCTTCGATAATTATTCTCGTGAAATTTCATTGCCTGTGTACGTTGATTTGGATGATAAAAAAGTAAAACGTGTGATTGATGCAGTTGTGAATTCTGTAAAAAAAGTAATCGGTTAAATGGGAAAACGCCTGTTCGATATTTTCTTTTCATTGATAGGCTTGATAATTCTGATTATTCCTTTCTTAATAATCGCACTCCTTGTTGCCTTCGATTCGAAAGGTGGTGTTTTCTATAAACAGATTCGGGTAGGAAAAAACGGTGTGGATTTTAAATTATTGAAATTTAGAACCATGCAAACGAATGCGGACAAAGCCGGATTGTTAACGGTAGGAGGCAGAGATAACCGTATTACTAAAATTGGTTATGGGTTGCGTAAATACAAAATAGATGAATTACCACAGCTCATCAACGTGTTGTTAGGAGATATGAGTTTGGTGGGGCCAAGGCCGGAGGTTCGAAAATATGTGGACCTTTATACCAATGAGCAACAGCGTGTTTTGTCTGTTAAGCCGGGAATAACGGATTATGCAAGCATCGAGTATAGCAACGAAAACGAATTGTTGGGCCAATCAGAAAATCCTGAACAGATTTATATCCATGAAATTATGCCTGCCAAACTAAAATTGAATTTAAAATATATTTCAGAGCAAGGTGTGGGAACCGATTTGAAAATTATTTTTAAAACAATCGCAAAGATTGTAAGCTAAACTACCCCAAAGAAGCTAATAATCCCTTCAACTCTTCACTTTTATCCGGATAGCCCAGTTTTTCGTACGAAGAAATTAAATTGCGTAGCAACCGTTTGATAATTTCTAAATTGGAGCAAGGTTCATAAAAAATAGCCAATGGTTCCAATTTTAATTGTTTTAAAAATGCATCAATTTCTTTTTGTCCGAATACAGCCCCTTTACTAAAAGGATTGATGTAGAAAAAAACATTGCTGCCTTCATTGCCTTCTGTGGATGGAACGCCCATGTGTTCGATGTCTACATAACAAAGGATAAAGTGTTCAGGAAGGTTCACCCCGTAGATGGGGATTTCTAAATTTTGTGCAATGATGGTGTAGATGATAGAAAGCAAAAGCGGATTACCTTTTTTACTTTCCAATACATTGTTGATGTATGAATTTTGAGGTGCGTGATAGTTGGTGGTGTTGCCGCTGAAATTATGAACGTCAAACAAAATGTGATTGATAATTTTTACCTTTTCTAAAGCGGTAAGATTCTCATTCAACTCTAACCAAACATCTTGTTTAATTTGGTCAATTTGTTTTTTGATTTTGGCGGGGTCGATATCAGGATACTGATAGCGGGCAATTAATAAGGCGCCTTCTAGTAGATTTTGTTGTTCGGGATGCGACCACTCTTTTAAGGCATCTTTTATAAGGTCGAACTGAATTTGGTGGATAATGTTTTCAATCCGATTTTGAATCAAAGTGTCGAATGAATGTTCCCAAGCGTCTTCCAATACGGGAATCACTTCCTCACCCAGCGATAAAAACTTCATACTAACTTCCTTGAAAACGACTTCATCTGGATCGTCCAATAAGCTAATGAGTGCGAAGACTTCTTGTTTGTTCATACCTTGGGATTAACTATTTGCACAAAAATAGAGCGCAGTTTCAAGGTATTTGTTGCTTGGGTGAAGAAGATTTCAACCTTACTTTGTTAATCTCTCCAATACCAACTGGATTAATTTCTCTATTGCTACATGGTAATTCTTGCTGTATTGTTTCGCTACCCGATTGGCTATAATAGCACATACGGTGCAGGTTTGATGACCAAGCAAGGCTCCCAATCCATAGAGGGCAGAGGTCTCCATTTCGAAGTTGGTGATCCGATTTTCATCCAGTTTAAAATCGGTTAATTGTTGATTAAAATCGGCTACCCAAGGAGTTAATCGTAATTTACGGCCTTGTGGTCCATAAAATCCTGGTGCGGTGGCAGTTATGCCTTTTGTAAGGTCGAATCCGATTTGATTGATTAATGACGCAGAGCCTTTAACTGCATAGGGATAAGGCAAGTTTTTTGCCCAGTTAGTTTGCTGCATAAAGGCTTCAGAAATCGTATTGTCATTTACTTTAGCTAAATCCAGATAATAATTTAATAATCCATCAAATCCGAGTCCGTATGAGGATACCACAAAACTATCAACCGGAATGTCTTTTTGTAACGCCCCGGATGTGCCTATTCTGACAATGTTCAAACTGGTATGCTCTTTTTTGATGGTACGTGTTTTTAAATCAATGTTTACTGCCGTATCCAGCTCGTTCATAAGGATGTCGATATTGTCTGTGCCAATTCCGGAAGAAAGCACCATGATACGTTTCCCGTTAAAAGTTCCTCCATGAGTAACAAATTCACGGTTTTGTACTTTAAAATCAATGGTGTCAAAAAAGGCGGAAACGGTTTCTACCCGACCTTGATCACCAACAATGATGATATTGGGCGCTATATTTTCAGGCAAGAGTTGCAAATGGTAAACACTTCCGTTCGGATTCAGAATAAGTTCCGTTTCTGCTATAGTATTATTCATATTTGTAGCTTAAAAAAGGTGAATGTATATTTGTTAAATAGGTTTATAATTGCTTAATTTGTGAGACATACTTCAAAAGTATTTAAAAATTATGATTCAATCTACTAATAAAATATTAGTTCCCATAGATTTTTCAGAACAGTCGCTTATTGCTTTAGAACAATCTTTTAACATCGCTCGTGAATATAATGCAGAAATTACACTGTTGCACGTGATTGAAGAGGCTGGTGTATTGGCAAAGTTCTTCTCGAATGATCAAAGTGAAGACATCAAAAAAAATGTACAGAAAGAGTTAGACCTGTTGGCAAAAAGCGTAGAGAAAAAAGCTAAAGTTACGGTGAATACATTGGTGGCAAAGGGAAGTATTTATGAGAAAGTAGCTGAAGTAGCAGAACTTATAAATGCGACCATGATTGTTATGGGTACCAATGGGGATGATGGAAAACGCAAACGTTTTATTGGTTCAAATGCGTTGCGTGTGGTTCGTGAATCGGCAGTGCCGGTTATTACAATTAAAGGAAAACACCATCGGAAAGGGTGCAAGAATATTGTGCTGCCACTTGATTTATCAAAGGAAACAAGAGAAAAAGTGACGAAGGCAATCGAGTTGTCAAAACTTTTCGGAGGGGCAACCATTCGTGTTGTATCGGTATTGTTTACTACAGATGAATTTGTGGTGAATCGCTTAACACGTCAATTAGGTCAAGTGAAAGCCTTTTTAGAAAAAGAAGAGATTGAGTGTACTGCTGAAATTATAAAAGGAATAAAAGGGGAAGAAACCTTGGCGGAGAACATCCTTGAGTATGCAGAGAAAGTGGAAGGGGATTTGATAATGATTATGACACAACAAGAAGTAGATTTTACGCAATATTTTATTGGTTCTTCTGCTCAAGAAATCATTAACCATTCTAAAATTCCAGTGCTTAGTATTCGACCTTTGCCTAAAAAAGATACAACATCATTTCCAAATCCATATTAATTCTAAACTAAATTCTACATATTTATGAAACCATTCGACATTAAAAAAATTCTAATTCCTATTGATTTTTCAGAAACATCCTTGTTGGCGATAGAGCATGCTGGTTTTACGGCTCAGCTGTTTAAAGCTGATTTAGTTTTGTTACATGTGATAGAGAAACATTGGGAACAATTCAGCATTATAGCACCAGAGTTAAGAATTTCCACACCTTCTGATTTAAACAATGCAATCGAGAAAAAATTATCAGAAGTAGCAGCAGACATTCTTAAGAAATATGGTGTAAAATCTACCTATGTAACCTCTTCCGGAAATATTTTTAATGAGATACATGCAGTTTCTAAAGAACATAATGTTGATTTGGTAGTGATGGGAACTCATGGAACATCGGGTGTTGTTGAGTTCTTTATCGGAAGCAATACCTACAAAATGGTTACGCAATCAGAGTGTCCTGTTATCTCTGTTCAAGCGCACGCAAAGAAATTAGGATTTACAGATATTCTATTGCCAATTGATGATTCTGCTCATTCTAGACAAAAAGTGAATCACGCAATTGTGTTTGCGAAACATTTTGCATCTAAAATTCACATTGTAGGATTATCAGATACAAGCGATGAAACGGAACGTAAGAAATTCGAGATTAAATTAGATCAAATAGAAGAATATTTGAAAAAATGTGATTTGCCTTATTCACGTAAAACCGTTGAAGGAAAAAATCAAGCAAAAACAACCTATGATTATGCCAAAACGGTAGGCGCAGATTTGATTGTAATTATGACCGATCAGGAAGAAGGAATAACAGGACGATTGATGGGTACATATGCACAGCAAATTATCAATCATTCAAAAATTCCAGTATTGTCGATTCAACCGAAAGAAGCCAATATTCCTTGGGTTCATCCGTACTAAGAATCGATCTAATTCATATTAAAAAAAACGTCTAGTAAGTTTTACTAGACGTTTTTTTATTTCGTTTTTATTGTCACTTCGAGCGTAGTCGAGAAGTTAATTTCTTACAAATCGTGTGGAGGAAACGTTGCCATCTTGTGTAAAGGCTTTTATCAAATAAATACCTTTTGATATCGGATTGAATTGAATGTTGTTTTGATCAGAAGTGGACGTAAATACAAGTTCACCCAACATATTGTAAATGGCAAATGATGCGATGTTTTCAGAAGCAATAATGTGTACGATATCGTTACTTGGATTTGGATAAACCTGAATTACCGTATTTTCCGAAGTCTCGTCTTCAATTGAAATGATATTAGAATAAGTAGAATTGCCATCAAAATCGACTTGTTTCAATCGGTAATAATTGATACCGGAAGCAGGCGTAGGATCCAAGAGATTATAATTTAAGGTACTGGTGGAATTACCGTTTCCGTTTACAGAAGCAATTTTTGTAAATTCAGCTCCATCAGCGCTTCTTTCAACATCAAAGTAATTGTTATTCGTTTCAGTGGCAGTTGACCATTCTAATTGATTACCATCCGATGTTGGATAACCGGTAAATGTAGTTAATTCAATTGGAAGTGGATTGACAAGTGTTGGTGCTCCAAAGGTGAATTGAAATGTTACACCGGTTGAAAATGTAGTAGCAGTTGCACCCGAAGCAACTGTTCCTGTAATTCCTGCAGTTGTAATAGTGCCAGTTCCTTTTGAGTTCCATGTTCCTGTGATTAATTCAGCAACACATAAATCTGCCGCAATTGGAGAGGAAATAGCACTTCCAATAGAAGAGCTTTCAGAGTTATCTTCCCAATAAAGTTTTACAACCGGAGTACTTGTTCCAAGGCTTCGGGTCATGTCCCAATATTCTTTATAACTCACATGGTTGATGCCAACAGCATTTGTATTACTCAATGCTTGATTGACATTGCAAGGGTCATCTAATTTGTGATATTCAGCCGTATAGCTATTTCCTCCGGCTATTCCTGAAGCCAATTCAATCCTTGCCCATTTTGCAGTTGCCACGGATCCGGTTGCTAAATAAACATCTCCAGTAGGAAAAACGAACGTGGTTGCAGAACCAAATAGTCTGGTTATTGGTCCATCAACAAATGAAGCGATAGATCCGGATGAAGTAGTTCCTGAGCCGGAAATAGTAATAACAGCGGATGATGTAATTAAACGGCCATTGATTAATCTTAAGTTTCCACTTAATGATGTAGCTTGTGTTAAAGTGACCCCACTGGATGTGATCGTAGAAGTATTGTTGATTGTTAATGTATCTGTTAAAGCAGTAGGAAGCGCATTGCCGGTAACTTGTGCCGCAGTCCCATTATAGTAGTAGTTGGCATTGGCATGAAATGTTTTGGTTGTTGTTTGGATACAACCGGTAGCTGCGGTGGTAGAAATTCCTCCCGCATGTTGTGTTAATAAAGTCGCTGTTGTTGCTAAATTGAAGGTGCCAGTACCGGTCATTGCAGCAGTTCGCATGTCCAGTTTTGCTAAGGCATTCACATTAATGATTCCTGTTCCTCCTACTGAAATGTTACCAAGAACAGTAAGTTCGGGGTTGGTGGCCAATCCGGTAGATGTATTGTCATTAATATTAACTGTAGTGCCTGAGTTTACTGCAAATGTTTTGGTTGCTAAGATACTGCACAAGCCGGATGCAGTAGTTTGGGTTATATTAAAAGCAATGGTGTTAGCCGCAAATCCGGAAGTGCTTTCAATAGTTTGTGCTCCTGTTCCGATAATATTTATGGTTCCTGTATTGGCAGCGGCAGCAGCTGTTTTTGAAATGGTTCCGCCTGTATGAACAAAATTACCGCTAAGATTTAAAACACCCAATCCGCCACCACCTGTTGTTGTACTTGAATTTAAATTAAGAGTACCTCCGGTAATATTCGTTGCACCAGTTACATTAATTGTTCCATTGGCTTGTGTACTTGTTGCAGCACTTGAGCAAACATTTAATGTTCCTCCAGAAAGATTAAACGTACCAGCTACATTTAATACACCATTTCCAACGGGTGAAGTGCTGGAAGTATTTGTACTAGTGGTAAGATTTAGTGTTCCGCCAGTTTGATTGAAATTTCCAGCGATGTCTACAGTCATTCCAACATTAAAAGACGCACTTGTACTTACAAGTGTGCATATGGCGTTTGGTTCAATAGACATATTACCAGAAACGACAAGGTTTGCAGTAAGTCCAGTTGTTCTTAAAATTAGAATATCTCCTCCCGTATGACGAATCGTTAAATTTCTTGCAACGGTTAGTTTTCCCCCTAAACTTATATTGACTGCTTGATTGGTATCAGCCCAAATAAAATCACTAAAAGCCGTTGCAGCGGTAAAGGTTGGACCAGCTGCCGTTGGTCCACAATCTCTTATCTCACAAATTGAACCCGTGTTCCATTGCACAGATGGTATTGTTCCGGTTGATGCTGTGAAATAATGTTGATATTTACTCGTGTTGTCAAATTGAAATTGGTTGACTCCGGGAGTATTATTTACTGTGCCGGAATTAATAAAAATGATCCTGTTGCATTTTGCACAGCAGGAGCTGTTCCGTTTTCCAAATTTGTGAAAACTCCACCATTTAGAATATTTATTAATCCATTATTTATTACTTTATTTAAAGTTCCATTTGCATTACTTAGGTCCCGAAGACATATGTTTTCCCGTTGAGTTATTTGTAAATGTAGCAGATGCAGCAGCACCATTATTAAATGTTCTTGTAGCACTGATTGTTAAGAATCCAGAATTTGTAAAATTGCCTAAAGAGGTAATAGCTGTGGCAGAATTATGAGTAAAAGTTCCTGTGCTGGAATTTGTTATGGTAGCACCGGCTAAAGTTACAAGTGAACCTGTATTAGTAAAAACTCCATTATTTGTAAAGATACTGGTAGCAGTATTAATATTCAATGTCCCGGCATTTGAAATTGTTCCGGCCGCAGTATTCGTTAACGTTCTACCTAAGGGAATTGTTAAGATACCTGTAGCAGAAATATTTAAAATTGCATTATTTGTAATGTTCAAAGCTGCTGGGCCTGTAATTGTATGGCCAGCCTGAATCGTGATGGTAACGCCTGCACCTGCTCCTCCAGTTGGAGGGAAAACATTGGTTGCACCAACCCATGTGCCTGCTGTTGCGCATCGCTCCCAATTTGCATTTACGTTCCATGTGCCCGTAAGTATAGATCGATAATCTCCAACATTCTGAGAAAATGAAGAAAGTGCAGCGCACGTCATAAAAGAAATAGCAAGAAGTAGCCTTCTAGACTTTTGGAGTAGCATTTTTGATTTTTTTTAACAGCACCAAAAATAAACTATTTTTTGATGCAACAAAGAAAAATCAGCACTAAAAATTTGCTAAAAATCAGAAGTGTACTTTGTTGATTTTTATTGAGTTAAGCTTCCGAAAACGCGTTTTAAAATATCGGTTACTCGCGCAACAGGGTCTTTACGAATTTTCAGTTCTTCATCGGCTATTAATTTAAACAAGCCCTCCATTGCTCTATCGGTTACGTAAGCTGTTAAGTCGGGGTTTTGTTTTTCAACAAATGGTACTTTATTGTAGTTATTAATGATTGGGCTCCAATATTTTGTTAATTCCACTTTATTAATAGCATTTTGAACTACCGGAGTGAATTTTTGACGCAATTCGGCAGTTGTTTTATCTCTTAAATATTGTGTTGCAGCATTATCAGAGCCTTTTAAGATAGCAAATCCATCACCAATGCTCATTCCTTTAATCGCATTCACAAAAACAGGTGCAGCATCCTTTGCCGCTTCTTCTGCTGAGCGGTTTAAGGTCATTACGAACTTGTCTAACTGTTCGTTCATTCCCAATTTTAAAGCCCAGTCTTTCACTTTTTGAGCTTCAGGAGGGAAAGGGATAAACAATGCAGGGTTTTTATAAAATCCATCTACTTTGGAAGCAAACGAACTGGAATTGTTTGTTCCAACGGTCAACGCTTCTCTTAAACCATTAATTACCTCTTCATTTGTTAAGGGATTGGAAGCGGGTTTCGTTCCGGAGTTCATGGCTTCCTTGGCAGCATCTGCTGTTTGTTGCAATTGTTGGGTGGTACATGCAACAATTGAAAATACAGCAATGAATAGAGTAGGGAGAAGAATTTTTTTCATGTCGTTTTTTTAATTAAGTATCAAATTTGATTATTTTATCTCAAACGTTAAAAGGCTTTCATTTTCTATAAACGCTTCTAATTTGTCGCCAATAGCAACCGGTCCAACTCCTTCTGGTGTTCCGGTATAAATAAGATCACCGGTTTTTAACGTAAAGAACTTTGAAACGTAAGCAATTACTGCATCAAAAGAAAAAAGTAAATCATTGGTGTTTCCTTTTTGAACAAGTTTTCCGTTTATGTTTAAATGGAAATGAATATTGTTCGGATCACTAAATTTTTTCTTGTCAACAAATTTTCCAATAGGAGCAGAGCCATCAAATGCTTTTGCTTTTTCCCAAGGTAATCCTTTCTCTTTACATTTTGCTTGTATGTCGCGTGCTGTAAAATCAATTCCAATGCCAATTTCATCATAATATTTATGTGCAAATTGGGCATCAATGTTTTTTCCAGGTTTGTTAATTTTCAAAACCAATTCAACTTCGTGATGAATTTCTTTTGAAAAATCAGGATAATAAAATGGTTGATTGTCTTTGATAATGGCCGTGTCTGGCTTTAAAAAAAATACAGGTTCAGTAGGAACAGCTGCATTCATTTCTTTGGCATGTTCAGCGTAATTACGACCGATGCAAATGATTTTCATAGGTAGTTAGGGGTATTATCGGTTAAAAGCCATTCGTAGTTTAATTTCGGTCAGCACTTTTTTCGTATACAAAGGAAAGTCTCCATTCAGCATCCATGAATAATAGGACGGTTCATCCTTAAACACTTGTTCTACGGATTTGCCAATGTGTTTTCCGAAATTAAATACTTCCACTCCTTTTTCATTAAAAATGATGCGTCCGGCTAAATCAGCATTTTTATTAATGTTCGTAAAGTCGTGCAATGCTTTGATATCGTTTTTTACCGGACAAGATTTTATTCCTTTTTTATCTTCAAATTCTACACCGTCATATTTTTCGAGTTGAGCAAGAAATATTTCATAGGTGGCTTCAATATCAGCTTGAGCGCTGTGTGCATTGATAATTTCTTTTCCGCAATAAAATTTATAAGCAGCTTTTAATGTACGTTGTTCCATTTGGTGGAAAATATTTTGTACATCCACAAAACGTCTTCCTTTCAAGTCGAAATCAATTTCTGCTCTCAAAAACTCTTCAACCAAAATCGGAATGTCAAATTTGTTGGAGTTGTATCCTGCCAAATCCGCATCTTTTAAAAATTCAGCTAAGCTTTTTGCGATGCCTTTAAACGTTGGTTCATCGGCAACATCTTTATCATAAATCCCATGAATTTCAGAAGATGATACGGGAATAGGAATCGTCGGGTTGATTCGTTTAGTTTTGATTTCTTTCGTGCCGTCCGGTGAAATTTTAAGGATTGAAATTTCAACAATTCTATCGGAAGCAACATTTACTCCGGTTGTTTCTAAGTCAAAAAAGGCAATTGGTTTGGTTAAATTCAGTTGTATCATTTCAGAGTAAAATAAAGTAAAGAAATAAAAATCTATTTCTGGAGTGTAAAAAACTTTTTACTCTCATTTTGTCCAATGCCAATGTCAAAAATAAAAAAGGCATCGGTAAGGGTTTTGTAGCCATCTGCTTCAATGGTGATTTCGTATTTACTAGGGGTTAATGCCATAATAAACTTACCGGTGTTGGGGTTGGGGTTATAGGTTAATTCCGAAGCATCTTTGTTTTTTAAATCTCTTACAGTAACAAATGTGGAGATGTTTTTGGCACTATCCACGGTAGAAATATATCCTTGAAGAACAGTTGTTCGGTCTTCAATATCATCAAACTTTACTCGATAAAGATCCAAATCGCCAAAGCCTCCATCCCGAACTGCAGAAATATAAGCAACTCTGTTGTTTTCGGTAAATGAAATGCATCGGTCATCGCCAACAGAGTTAATCGGATATCCTAAATTTTTGGGTGTCGTCCATGTATTTTCTTCTTCATTCCAGGTAGATTGATACAAATCAAAATCGCCCATTCCAGCATGACCTTGTGATGAAAAATAAAGTGTTTTTCCATCCGGAGCAATCTGAGGGAAATCTTCTTTGTATTTGGTGTTGATTACATTTCCTAAGTTTTGTGCTTTCGCCCATTGTCCGTTTGGTAGTTTTCGAGCCATATATACATCTGTTTCACCTAATCCTCCTTCACGTTTGCTGGTGAAAAAAATAATATTTCCATCCGGTGTAATGGAACCTGCGGTTTCAAAATCGGAATTCACATTATTGTTCAGTTTTCTCATTCTCTGAAATGTACCTGCTTTATTCATGGATGAATAGATGTTTCCTAAACTATCAATGTGATCGATATACATCAGCATGGTTTGTCCGTCAGGAGTAAGTCCTACAGCCTGTTCATCGTAGCGTGTATTAACAGTTCCTCCCATGTTTTTAGGTTTCGTCCAGATATCATTGACCGGTAGAGACATATAAATATCAGATGAATAATAGCCATCTACTTCAACCTGACCACCAATATTATCTTTTCTACGCGAGGTAAAAACCACAAAACTTTCGTTTGCAGGAACGAAGGGGTAATAATCGGGATATTCTGAATTGATTTCTTTTCCCAAGTTTTGGAAGCTCACATTAATGGGGTGTTTAACGTATTCTTTGCCATTTTCACAGGTTTCTATTTGGTGATCAACCTCTTCCAATTCAGCACCTTTTAATGTTGCTTTATAGGCGTTATAGGTTTTTATAGCATCATCAAATCTACTTGCATATTGATAAGCAAGTCCTAAATGATACAAGACCTTTTTTTCAGTTTTAGGTGCTTTACTTGCAATTTCCAAGTGAGGGATGGAAAGTGATTTATTGATATTCGTGTACAAATAACAAATTCCCAGTTTGTAGTTATAATCTGGGTTATTGGGTTCTTGTTTGAGGAGTTGTTTGTAAGCGGGTATGGCGAATAAAAAGTTATTGTGAGAAAAGTGTTCTTTTGCATCTGCAGGGTCAACCACTTTCGATGTTTTTTGTTGCGCAAGCAATCCATTCACTGGAAAAATGGAGAGTACTATAAAGAGTACAACAAAATATATACGTTTAGAAAAATTATTCACCACAAATCTCTTTTTATGCTTATTTCCAAGTTTGGTACCAAAGTACAAAAAATGTTTTTTTTATGAAAGAATTGGGGTGTATTTAATCAAAAAACCTCCGAAACGTGATTTCGGAGGTTTTTATGGTCAAAAAGGTTATAAAAGAATGTACGTTAGTTCGCGCTTACTCTCACAAATTGGTACTTTTCGTAAAGTGCTCGGTTGGTTAAGAAGTCGCGCTGGTATTGCGGACCGTCAACATAAGCTTTGAATTTGGTAATAATGATGTTTTCTTCCGTGATACCTCTTTCTTTTAATGCTGTAATAATTTGTTCTCTCATTTTATCATTTCTAGCAATTGACAATGCTTTGTTTGTCGGATATGCTTTTGTTGGAACTTGTGAAGCACTTGAAACAATGCTCAGATTGATTTTACCATTCTTTTTATACAATGCTTCCAGATTATTGATGTATTCTTTAAATGGTGTATCGTTCACGTCTGTTTCGGTGACGTTATATCTGAAATACATTTCAAAATTTAATTTATCAGTAGAAGCCAATTGCTCGTGAGGAGCATTTACCGGTCTAACATCCGTTTTCTTGTATTTACCTGTTTTAATAGTAACAATGTTTTTGCCATGCTTGTATTTATGTCCTTCTTTTTTAGTTTTCACTGGGTTACCATCCTGATCTTTTATTTCTATTGATGATTTTTTGCTGACAACGATATCAGCAACATCCAATGCTACAAGGTAATCTTCATGAGCAGGTAAATTTGTAAAAACATAAAACCCTAATGCATCTGTTGTAGTTGTTTGAACGATTTCACCTTTTGAGTTTAAAAGGTTTACTTTGAAATTTGGTATTCCAACGTTTTTATCATCTAACATTTGTCCGCTGATGTTAATAAATGCCACATCATCATTAGCATCATTCGTTGTAGGGTTGGTGGTATTGGTTGCAGTGCTATCTTTTGGATTTGTAGAAGCAATTGGACCACCAAGGCTAACACCTTTTAAGCGAACCTCTTTATTGATTTCCTGATAAGCTGCGCTCATTGGAACTTCAATGATTTCTGAGAAAAACTCTTGTCCGTCATTGGTGTACGAAAGTGTGTAATTACTACCTGGAGGAATGATAATGGTAAAGCTACCATCTCTCATCATTGGTTTATAAACACCAGCAACAACACCTGTTTCGTTGTTTGTTGCAGAAATTTCAAGGTTAGGAGGAAGCGGTTGGCCTTCAGCTGGGATAATATACCCTTTGATCAAAACCAATGGTACTTCTTTTCTTTCCGGCAATGAAACCATATAAATATCCTTTTCACCATATCCTTCTGGGCGAGAAGAAGAGGAGTAATAGCCTCTTTTTCCATCGGGTGAGGTAACGTAAAATACATCATCATCCGTTGTATTAATTGGATATCCAATGTTTAAAGGCATTTCCCAAGTGTTTGTTTCTTCGTTTTTGGCTGAAAAGAAAATGTCAAATCCCCCAATGGTTTGGTGTCCTGTTGAGCTGAAGAATAAAACATTTCCACTTGGATGAATGAATGGGGATTCTTCGTCATAAGGTGTATTGATAGGCGCTCCAAGGTTCACCGACATACTCCATTTGCCATTTGGTAGTTTCACACATTTCCAGATGTCGCGTCCACCCAAACCGCCTTCACGATCACTCACATAATACAATGTATTTCCATCAGGACTTAAACATGCACTGGTTTCCCATTTTGGGCTATTGATATCTGAGCCCATAGCTTGCGGGAACGTCCAACTATTGCCATCTAGCGTACTGTAATAAATATCGCCACCATTCGAGTCTTTGTAGATAAGTAATGTTTGAGCATCAGCAGTTAAACCAACTGTTGCTTCGTGTGAAATAGAATTTACGTTTGAACTTACAGAAACAGGAGTTGTCCAGGTGCTATCGCTTTTTTTATAAGCGATATAGATATCTTCATAAAATTGTCCGTCATCCGTTTTATCCATTCCCGTTCCGGTAGATCTTCGGGATGTAAACATTATTGTTTTTTCATCCGCGGATAATACCGGACTATATTCAGGAGCAGAGGTGTTGATGCTATCCCCTAAGTTTTTTAGGATGATGTTCATCGGGGCAATCGTCAATGATTTCGCATTGTTACTGATTTCAATTTGTCTATCTACATCCTTAATTAAAACAACATTTTTGTCTTTTAAGTACGATTTGAATTTTTCATAATTCGCTAAGGCCTCGTCAAATTTGTAGGTAAAGTGCAGTGCTTGACCATAATAGTAATAGGCGTTTACCGGAGCTGATTTTTCTGTAGGCTCAAGATCGTTGTAGTTTTTTGAAGTATTGGTTACAGCTTTTTCGAGGTAATAAAGTGCTTTGCTTTTTTCTGTTTCAGATCTGAGGTAACATAATCCAACTTTAAAATTGATATTGGAGTTTGAGGAATCAATTTTATAGGCTTCTATAAAATTTTGCAATGCCAATGCATAATTTCCTTCTAATATCAAATAGTTTCCTTCTGTGAATTTTTGACGGTAGTCAGCTTTCCCTTGCCCGTTTAATGAAACATTAAAAATAAAAATAGAAAAAAATAGGATTACAATTTTTTGCATATCAGGTTTCTTTAAAATAAAAATTCATCCTAATTCACATGAAAATAGGAGAATTATCAAATTCAAGCAAAAATATTAAAATTAAAAGTAGAAAACGTAAAGGTAGTAAAAAGAAATTAACAATATTAAATAGCTGAAATTTAGCTATTTAGACTCAATTATCTTTATTTCTACTCTCCTGTTGAGCTGCATCCCTTTTAAATCGGGTTTGCCATTTGGAAGGGTATTGGGCGCCACAGGAGCTGTTTCGCCATAGCCTTTTGCAACAAGATATTTGGCTTTAATGCCCTTTTTAATCAAAGCTGTAACTACCGCTTGTGAGCGCATTTGTGAGAGTTTTAAGTTCGCAGCATCATTCCCTTTGCTATCGGTATGACCGGCAACTTCAACCGTTAATTCAGGGTATTCTTTCATTAAAGCAAGTAGCTTTTCAATTTCTAGGTTGGATTCTTTTCTTAAAGTCGCTTTATTTGAATCGAAAAAGATGTTGTTTAACACAATCTTAGCCCCAATTTGTACTTTTTCCAAAACAATGTTTTTGGTTAAAACAGAATATTCAGGCTGCTTCGGAACATTTACATTTTCTGATTGAAAGAGGTATCCTTTTGCTTCATAAGATAAATTGTAGTTTTGTCCACGATTAAGAACGAAATAATACGCTCCTGAATCAGAAGAGGTGTAATACGTTTCAATCAATTTACCTGTGATGTTGTCTTTTACAATGATTTGTGCACCAGTTACTGGTTTTCCTTCTGTGTTTCTTACAATTCCAGAAATACTAATTGTGCCTAATGTTTTACTTTCGAGGTTAATGGCCTGCATCAACAATTCTTTTTCAAGTTCTTGATAGGATGAATTGGGTGGAATTGTGATTTGAACATTTGCTGGTTGATAGCCTTCCGCCTCGTAGCTGATGTTATACGTTTTGCCTTCATTACCCGGAGTAAGGATCAATAAATACTTTCCTGTTGTTGCATTCGGTTTTACATTTTGAACCACTAATCCGGTTTCCATGTCTGTAGCCATAATTTCAACCATTGTTAGTCCTTTCGTTGCTCCATCAAACGTGATAAATCCTTTTAATAGAGTAAGAGGTTCAACAATTGCAGTTTCAAAATTAATCATGTAAATATCTTTTTCCCCATATCCATCTTTTCGAACAGAAGAAAAGTATCCGCGTTTTCCATCAGCCGATTGAACATAGAAAATATCATCGTCCGGTGTGTTGATGGGTGCTCTTAAATTTTGAGGGGTAGTCCATTTTCCATTTTCATCTTTAACAGACTTGAAAATGTCGAACCCTCCCATGTTTTTATGTCCTTTTGAACTGAAGAAAAGTGTGACACCATCCGGATGAATAAAAGGAGCGTCTTCATCAGCTGCAGTATTGATTTCTGGTCCTGCATTGAGTGGTTGACTCCATTGCCCGTTCGGTAACTTAACACATCTCCAAATATCTCTTCCACCAAAGCTGCCTTCTTTTCTGTTGCTCACAAAATACAACGTGCTTCCATCAACACTTTGTGTTGCATGCGTTTCCCAGGAAGGGGAATTAATCGAGGAAGTTAAAGGTGTTAAACCACTCCAAGTATCTCCTTCTAAGTTGCTGTAATAAATATCGCCTCCATTTACATCTCTGTAAACAAACAATTGCTGTCCATCAGCAGAAACACTTATGTTGGCTTCACTTCCGTTTGTGTTGATGCTTGATCCAATCGATTTTGCTTGTGTCCAAGTACCATCTGCTTTTTTGTAACAAACGTAAATGTCTTCCAAAAACTGGTCATTCTCTGTTTTTTCTCCGCCAGTACTTCCAAGTCTTCTTGACGTGAAAATTAATGTTGATTCATCAGCAGAAATAACAGGACTATAGTCTGGATAAATGGTGTTAACACTGTCTCCCAAATTATTGATTGCAACAATAACTGTGTCTTTCAGAAATTCGATAGCATTAAAATTTGTTTCGATCTGTTTGTCTAGATCTTTTGATAATTCATTGTTACGTGTTCCTACAATGTCTTTAAATTTATTAAAATAGTTATTTGATTCATTGAAGCGATAGGCTAAACGATATGCAACTCCAAGGGAGTAATAGGCAAGTTCAGGCGCTTTTTTCTCTTTGGGATCTTCGGGATTATAGTTGTGACCGACATTTTGTACAGCTTTTTCCAGGTAATACAATGCCTTGCTTTTTTCCGTTGCAGATTCTAAATAACAAATTCCAACTTTATAGTTGATGTTTGCATTGGAAGAGTCTATTCGATAAGCATCTTTAAAATATTTTAAAGCCAATGGAAAGTTTTGTTCGAGAATGAGGTAGTTTCCTTGAATAAAGTTGTCACGGTAACTCCCTTTCCCTTCTTGTGAGAAGGCAGATGCAGAAAAAATAAAGAGATATAAAAAAAGTAGCTTTTTCTTCATAAAAGGACGTTTCAATTCACAAGGCCGAACGCAAATATAGTATTTATGGGGATTTATGGAAATTTTTTTATCAAAAAAATAACATAAAAGAAAAAGCAGGAAATTTCCTGCTTTTTCTTTTATGTTTATTACTGTGGAGTGGCCTTGATTTTAACGTACTGAAATTGCCCGTAAGTTGTCCTTTTTTCTTGCGCATCCTTTTGGTAGTCGGGACCTTGAACCATTGTTTTGGGTGTGCTAAATGTAATTTGAGATGATTTTAATCCTTTCTTTAGTAAGGCTTCCTGCACTTTTTCTTTTGCGGATGCAGCTCTCAATTCTGCCAATTTTTCATTGCTTCCGTACGTTTGGGTTGGTACGGTAGATGCGCTTGATTCAATGGAGATCACATAACTTGGGTTTGATTGAAGGCATTCAGTTAATACATCAATAAAGGTTTTGAAATCTTTTGACGCCACATTAATCTCCTTCATATTGTAACCGAAAAACAATTGATAATTTGAATTTCGGCCATTGCAAGGGGTCGTTTTATCACCGGAAGGATTCTTTTGGTTTTCAAGTGCTTTTAAGGCTGCAATTTGTGCATCTGTAAGTGTCGAATCACCATTGTAAATTACTTCTTTGTGCAGCACCTGATATCCTTGTCCTTTGGACACTTCAATTAACTCCGTATAGATTTCTTTACCGTTAATTTTATATATGGTTTTATATTTTCCTCCGACAGGAAGATTGGCTCCATATTTTCCGGATGAACTATTTGCAGAAAGGGATTGTATCGTATCACCTTTTTCTGTATTGATAATGTAGATTTTGTTACTTGAAATCGGTTCTTTGCTTTTGTTGATGATTTTACCCAATAGGATTGTAATATCCCGAGGATTATCGTTTTCTTTTATTCGAATCATGTAAATATCTTTTTCACCGTATCCGCCTTCTTTGTCAGAAGAAAAATAAGCTCTATTGCCATCTGCAGAGGTGATTAAAAATACATCATCGTCAGTTGTGTTCACCGGATAGCCATAGTTTACGGGTTCTGTCCAATTTCCGTTTTCATCATTAATCATGGATGTGAAAATGTCAAAACCACCCATAGAGTTATGTCCGCGAGAAGAGAAGAAAATTTGCTTGCCGTCAGGATGAATAAATACTCCGTCTTCATCATATTTTGTATTGATGATGGGGCCTAGATTTTGTGCGGGGCCCCATTGTCCGTTGGGCAGTTTTAAACATTTGTAAATATCTCTTCCGCCATACCCGCCTGCTTTGTTGCTAATAAAATAAAGAATCCGGTTGTCTGAACTTAAGCAGGCATGTGATTCCCAAGAACTTGTGTTAATAGGAGCGGAGGCATATTGTGGATATCCCCATTCCGTTCCTTGGAGTTCACTGATGTAAATGTTTCCATTTCCACCATCATCCTTGTAAATAATAAGTTTTAGACCATCTGCTGAAAGATTAATGGTTGCTTCATGAGCAAAGGAATTAATATTACTACCAACTGGTGTGGCTTTCCCCCATTTACCATCTTCAAAAGTAGACATAAAAATATCTTCATAATATTCACCATTTGGCAAAATGGTGCTACTCATTCCACCTTCTCTTCGGGAAGTAAAAATAAGTGTTTGTTCATCTAATGAAACAACCGGAGAATAGTCTGGGTATTTGGTATTGATTCCTTCACCAAGATTTTCAACATTTATTTTTTTTGGATTTTTTACTAATTCTTTTCCGAAGTTACATGTTTCAATATCGTGCGTCACTTCAGCAACTTCATTCGCAAATTTAGGTTCAGGGCCAAGCGCATCAATATATTTCTGATACATTTCAATCGCTTTGTCGAATTCATAATTCAAATGATACGCTCTTCCGAGGTAGTAATAGCTGGATAAGGGAGCTTCCTCTTCTTTTATTTCCTTTTCTTCATAAAGCTTTGCAATTTGCTTAATTGCAACTTCCAGATAGGGAATTGCTTTGGTTTTGTAGGTAGCGGCTTTAAGGTAACAGATCCCAATTTTAAAATTCAAGTTGCAATTTCCTTGCTCCATTGAATCTAATTTTAAATAGAGTGGGAGGGCTGCAGTATAATTTTCGTTTACGAAATAATCTTCGGCTTGTAAATAGATTGTTCTAAAATTCCCGTCAATCACACTCGAAAAAGAGTTATGAGCGAACGATAAAACAAATAACGAAAACACGAGTATACTTTTTTTCATACTATTTATTTGATTGAATTATGCGACTCTAAGATTAGAATTCTCTGTTGATATCCCATTGTTCTAAGTAATCGGCAACTTTTCGAACAAATTGTCCGCCTAAAGATCCATCCACCACGCGGTGGTCATACGAGTGAGATAAAAACATAAAATGGCGAATCCCAATCAAGTCTCCATCAGGTGTTTCAATAACTGCAGGCTTTTTCTTAATTGCTCCTACAGCCATAATTGCAACTTGCGGTTGATTGATGATGGGTGTGCCCATCACATTTCCGAATGAGCCAACATTTGTAAGTGTGTAGGTTCCTCCTGAAATTTCATCGGGTGATAACTTACCGGCACGGGCTCTTTTCGCTAAATCATTTACCTGTTTTGTTATACCTACTAAGTTAAGTGTGTCTGCATTTTTAATCACAGGAACAATTAGATTTCCGCTAGGCAAAGCGGCTGCCATTCCAATATTAATGTTTTTTCGTTTAATGATTTTTGTTCCATCCAACGAAATATTAATCATTGGGAAGTCTTTAATTGCTTTAACTAACGCTTCAATGAAAATCGGTGTGAATGTTAACTTTTCACCCTCACGTTTTTCGAAATTACCTTTTACTTTATCTCTCCATTTTACGATATTTGTCACATCTGCTTCTACAAATGAAGTAACATGCGGAGACGTATGCTTACTCATCACCATGTGGTCGGCAATAAGTTTACGCATTCGATCCATTTCAATGATTTCGTCACCAGCGTTTACTGAAACAGCAGGTTTGGCCTGAGCTGCCGCAGTGCCATTGGATACAGTTTCTTGGATAACTTTTGGTTGTTCTACAACTGTTTGCTTTCCTTTGTTAGGAATGTAAGCAAGGATATCATTTTTAGTAACTCTACCGTTTGCACCTGTGCCGGAAATGCTTTCCAGTTCAGTCATTGCAATTCCTTCTTGTTTAGCAATATTCCGTACTAGAGGAGAAAAGAATTTTCCGGAAGAAGAATTTTTTTCAAGTGAAACAACTTCTTTTACCGCATTGTTCGCTAGTTCTTTTTGAACAATATTTGTGTTAGGAGTTGCGGGAGTTTTTACTTCAACGGTTTCAACAACTGCATTGGCATCCGTAGAGATGATAGCAATTGCTTTGCCTACTTGAACAACATCACCTTCATTAAAAAGGCGTTTTATTAATGTTCCTTCAGCAGTAGAAGGTATTTCTGAATCTACTTTATCTGTAGCGATTTCCAACACCGTTTCATCAGCCGAGATTTTATCGCCTTCCTTTTTTAACCATTTAATGATTGTTGCTTCTGCAACACTTTCACCCATTTTGGGCATAATCAACTCAACTTGTGCCATAATAGTATTCGCTTAATATTTAATCCAGTTTAAAGAGCTACAAAAATAAACTTTTATTTTAGATGTGCAATGGGTGCAGGCCATCAAATCGGCTCTTTTTCCCACTGATTTTTCTCATAAAAAAACAAGAGCCACAGAATTGAATCATGTGGCTCTTGTTTTTGGATTTTAGAAAGTAAAAATTATGCAAAAAGTGGGAAGTCTTTCATTAATTTATTAACTTCTTTTCGCACTTCAGAAATCACCTTTTCATTGTCGTGATTCATTAATACTTTATCAATTAAATTGACAATTTTAGGTATGTGCTTTTCTTTGATACCGCGAGTCGTAATTGCGGATGTACCAACTCGAATTCCGGAAGTTACAAATGGCGATTTGTCGTCAAAAGGAACCATGTTTTTATTTACGGTAATGTCTGCTTTTACTAAGGTTGTTTCCGCTAGTTTTCCGGTTAGGTTTTTTGAGCGTAAATCGATGAGCATACAATGATTGTCTGTTCCACCTGAAATAACTTTGTACCCTTTATCGACAAAGCATTGAGCCATTAGTTTTGCATTTTTCATTACTTGAATGCAATATTTCATATAACTATCTTCTAATGCTTCACCAAATGCAACTGCTTTTGCTGCAATCACATGTTCCAACGGCCCACCTTGTGTTCCAGGAAATACTGCTGCATCAAGTAGTTGCGACATCATTTTGATTTCGCCTTTCGGTGTTTTTTCTCCCCAAGGATTCGGGAAATCTTTTCCAATCATAATCATTCCGCCTCTTGGTCCGCGTAATGTTTTATGGGTTGTGGTAGTAACAATATGACAGTGTGGTAAAGGGTCGTTCATTAAACCACGAGCAATTAAGCCGGATGGGTGAGAAATGTCGGCCATTAATAATGCGCCAACTTTATCGGCTACTTTTCTTAATTTTTTATAATCCCAATCACGTGAATAAGAAGATGCACCGCAAATAATCAATTTGGGCTTTTCCTTTAATGCAATGGCCTCAATTTTATTAAAATCAACACGCCCTGTTTTTTCTTCTACACCATAAAAGCTAGGGACATACAATTTTCCTGAAAAATTCACAGGTGAACCATGCGTTAAATGACCACCATGTGAAAGGTCGAATCCTAAAATTTTGTCACCCGGTTTGATTACCGCAAGCATTACTGCTGCGTTTGCTTGTGCTCCGGAATGTGGCTGCACATTTACCCATTCAGCATTAAATAATTTTTTTGCTCGGTCAATGGCGAGTTGCTCTACTTTATCAACTACTTCACATCCACCATAATATCGTTTACCCGGAAGTCCTTCTGCATATTTATTTGTTAAAACAGAACCCATTGCTTTCATTACACTTTCGCTTACATAGTTTTCTGAGGCGATAAGCTCTAAACCAATCGTTTGACGTTTTTTTTCTTCTGCAATGAGATTAAAAATAGCGGTGTCTTTTTCATAGTTGATATGGATTGTTGTTTTTGAAGTAGACAAAAGTAAAATTTAGTTTCTTATAATTCGGAAGTTTTATCGATTTCTTTTTCAGAAAGTTTAAAAGCAGGAATCAAAATCATTAAAATGAGCGGAGATTGTGCCAAGCCCATGAGATATCTTGCAAATTCATAGGTTTTTCTGTTGTTCCTTTGAATACATAACCAATGGTTATTAATATTCCGGAAACAATTAGAATGGCTACATAAGACCAAATAGTAATTTTGGAAAAATTCCGGTTTCCAAATAGTATTTTAATCGTGATTAAAGAAAGTAGCAAATAAAGTATTAAAAATAAGAGTGTTAATATCCACTTCAGATTTACTAAGGTATCATATTGGAAATTTTCTAAAAAACTCAAAAATGGAGGAAGGAAGTAATCTTGATCTAAGTCCCAAGCACGCAAAAGCGAATTGATTGTTTTGAAAATACTATCTCGCAAAAAACCCAAAGCAATAGCAACAAACGCAATGAAGAGTACCTGCATCCACATCTTTTTTTTGCTTGGTTGTTTAATCATTTGTTAAAATTACAATTTTAATCGTTTTTACATTCAGATATTTGTATGAACTTTTAATCATATTCTTTTAGACGCAGAAAATCAGAGATTGGTCTAATTTGTTGAAATCTGAAGTAACCATTTTGTTTCTTTGTCGTAAGGTGATTTAGTAAATGAATTATTAGGTTTTTTTTAAATTGATTTTATGAATAAGAATGTCTACTCCCATTCCTTATTTATGTTGCTTTTTTTATTGTCTTTTTCAGTAAATGCTGCAACATATTTTTCTCGAATAAACGGCAACTGGAACACACCATCTACTTGGTCAACATCTTCTTGCGCTGGAACCGCAGCTGCAACAATCCCCACTCCCTCTGATAATGTAGTCATCTGTGCCGGTAGAACGGTTACCATGAATGGCACAGCAGCAACTTGTTTGTCTTTAACCATTAATGGAACTGCCAATTGGACCAGTACTGGTGCAACTACAACTGTAGGCGCTGGTGGATTAACCTTGAACAATGCAGCTGTTTTGTCGGGGACTGTAGCTGGGAGTTTAATCGTTACCGGACCAATGATTGTGACCGCAGGTGGCACAGCTACTATCGGTACTGTTGTTTTAAATGTTACTGGATTAACTTCAATTAATGGAACCTTGAGAGATAATAGCACAGGTGGTTCGAATACGTTTACAAATGTGGATTTAGCTGCAACCGGTAAGTTCGATAATACTTCAGCAGAAACATATACCATTACAGGAAATTTAAATACCTATGGAGGGGATTTCTTAGCTACGGGAGCAACACCTCGTTTTAATATTGCAGGAGATTTTAATGTAGTGAGTGGAATTTGCGATGTGAGTAGAATCCGTTTTTCTGTGGCCGGGAATACCACCATTTCAGGAACACTAGCCATCAATAGCACTCGTGGGACAAAAATATTTAATAATCTTACGGTTACGTCCACCGGTTTTTTCGATTCAAATGTTTCTGAGGCCTATACCATAACTGGTAATATTCTTGTGAATGGAGCATTTAATGCAAATTTGGGCGTTTTTACACTTACGGGTTCCGGGAAAACAATTTCTGGCTCTACCGCTTTGGTTTTTGATGATGTTACATGCACCGGAAATTATACCAATAATGCTTCCGTTCGAATGATGACCAGTTTTAGAGGTACTGGTACTTGGAACCAAGGTTCGACAGGTACTTTAACAATTGAAACAACAAACGGAAATTTTTCAGTGAACACGTTTAATGCAGCAACAGCAGGAAATACCGTTATCTACAATCGAAATGGAGCTCAGGATGTTGTGCTGCCGGATGATGGAAGCTACTCAAATTTGACTGTTTCAGGTGGCAATACGAAAACATTGTTAGCAAATACTACCATTGGCAGAAATTTTTTAATCGGAACCACAACTACTTTAGCTACCGCAAACCGAAATGTACTAATTGGTGGAAATTACACCAATAATGGAACATTTACCGCAGGTACATCCACTGTAACGTTAAACGGAATGATTGCTCAATTGATGAGTGGAACGTCTACAACCGCATTTAATAATTTGACGATAACGAATGCCAGCGCTTTGGTTACAGCAGCAACAAATTTTAGCGTTTCAAGTATTTTTAATTTAGGAACAGGTGCTGTTTTTTCTCCTAATGCAACCGTTTTGGTGAGTGGAGGAGGAACAATGAATGGGAATGGAACAGCAAGAGTTACACGTATTGCTGCCACACCGGATTTTATTTCTCAATACACGATAACAGGTAAAACATTATCAGGATTAACAATCGATTATATAGGCGCAGGAAACCAATCGGTAAATGCTTTGAATTACGGTTCACTGACAATTAGTACAAATGGCACACGAACGGTTACATTTCCGGCAGCTGTGGTAGGGGTGTCAAACGTTTTTTCTCCTTCGTTGGTAACTACAACATATTTGATTACAGGCAACACGGTTACATTCAATGGTACAATTGCGCAGGCCGTTCCCGCTTTTACGTATCATAACTTAATAAGTGCAGGTAGCAGTGCAAAAACGCTGAGTGGAAATATTGTAGTGAATAATGATTTAACAATTACAAGTAATTTAGATGTTTCAGTAAGTAATCATTCGATTGCTGTAAAAAGAAATTGGATTAAAAATGGAACCTTTAATGCTCAAAACGGAACCGTAACATTTAATGGAAGTGTTGCTCAAACCTTATCGGGGACAGGAACAACTACTTTTCATCAGTTGGATATTAATAATACCTCCGGTGGCGTTTCTTTATCAAGTGGAAGTTATTTGTTGAATGCTGTAATTTCTCCGATCAACGGAAATTTCAACACGGGTGGAAGGCCATTTACAATGGTTTCTACGGCTTCCAGAACCGCACGTATTGCGCCTAAAGCAGCAACAGCTTCATTGAGTGGGAATTTCACCATTCAACGATTTATCACAGCAAGAGATACTTCTTATTCGGATTTATCTTCTACGGTTCAAGGAACTACCTTGTTGGATTGGGACAATGAATTGCCTGCATTGAGTTATGTGTATGCTCCGCCAACGGATTATCCATCGGTATATACTTACGATGAAACAGCAGATATATACTCACCTGTTACTTCATCTGGTACCACATTGGCAACCGGAAAAGGATACGAGGTTTTTTTAGCAGGAGATTTCAGTTATGCGGCATTCCCTTCAACTACAATGGATGTTGTTGGTGTTCCAAATCAAGGAGACCAGAATTTAAGCAGTTTGATATCGAATACTGCACAAGGATGGAATTTGGTTGGTAATCCATTTGCATCTAGTATTTCATGGGCTTCTGTGTATGCCGCATCGGGAGGTGCAGCGAGTGGGTTGTATGATTTTATTGAGATGTATGATTATACCATTGGCGATTGGAGCGGTTATACTTCTGCAGATGGAATTGAAGTTGGCTCAGGACAAGGTTTTTGGGTGTATGGTTTACCAGGTGCTCCTTCATTAAATTTAATTATTCCCGAATCTTCTAAAACAACATCCTCTAATAGTTCTATCAAAGCACCAGAAAAGGTACAACCTTATTTTACTTTGAAAATCTCAAACACAACTACACCTTTTTCTCATACATTTAAATTGGGAGCGAGTGCTGAGGCATCAAACGAATTAGATGTGCATGATTTGCCATTTAGAGCAAGCCCTAATAAAGCCACTCCTGCTGTTTATGCACTTGTGAATGGTTCAAAAGTGAATCAAAATATGTTTAATCTTACTTCCGAAACATATTCGTTACCATTGGTAGTGAAAGTGAATGCAATGGGGAATTATAAAATTTCGGCTGCCGGATTTGATTATTTGAAAGCTTATGGTTGTATTCAATTGGAGGATAAATTGAAGCATACGTTAACCAACTTAACCCTTCAAAATGAATATGCATTTGAAATGTTGAGATTAGAAGATGAAAAACGATTTGTATTGCATTGTACTAAAAATAAAGACTGCAAAGTATCCATTTTGGATGCAGAAGAGGTGATTGCTGAGACAAATACGGTTGAGGTGTTGCCATGCAATGGGGCAATGTATTGAATTTTAATTATTCAGAAAACACTTCGGTTACGATATCAGTGTTTAATTTATTAGGACAAGATATCATTGAGGAAAGAAATTTAGTGGTTGGGAATCAGTCTGAAACAATTATACTTCCCGATACATTCAGAGGGATTTATTTTATTAGAATCAGTTCTAACAAAGAAAATGTAAACAAGAAGTTTTTTAAGAGATAATTATTCTTTTTCCGAAAAACGGTTCACCCATAACATCCAAAGGGAAAAAATATAACCGTAGATAATGATGGTGAAGGTGTAAGTGTGATTGAATTCAGTCCAGGACCGGGAGTGTGTATCTATAATTGCCAGCACAACAACTCGCAAAACATTTAATAGTTGAATCGTAAGGATGCCTAGTGGGATAAAAATCAACTTGTATTTCACTTTCCCTTTATAAGCGATAATAAACCAGGAGAATAAAGCAAACAATGCAATTCCATTGCAATTGTCGCCAATCCAAAGACCTGATGCACCATCAATACCAATCAGTCTGTCGGCACCTGTATAAACTGAATATCCGAAAAATTCGAGTGTGTTCTTACTCAATGTAACAGTTAAGTCAATAACGAATAAATCCAATCGCTCATCTGGATGAAGCCAGAGGTCGTATATTAGAAACCAAGCAATGTAGAGTGAAAAAACAAGGAGTAGAAACTTTACTACAGGATTTTTGAGGAAAGAAAGGGTCATGAAATTAGGGAAAAAAAAGAATCCCGATTAAGCGGGATTCTTTTTTAATGAGTTGTATATTTTTACTCCTCCATAGGTAGCTCCTGCAATTAATAGCAATATTACACTGCTGTCAAGAGGAATTGGACATGGAGGAAAAGGTCCACCACAGGGTGGTGTAACTCCCATACCCATACCCATACCCATACCAACAGCAAACGTATTCGTTATAAATGCCGGTGCACATATCAAAAGAAAAATGAAGGCTATTTTTAAACTATTTTTAGTCATAGGTTGATTTATTAACGCAACAAAGTTAAACTTAATACGAATTCAATTTTATTTTCTTACAAACTTTTTTGTAACAGCTCCTTTAGCAGATTCAACTTTAATGAAGTATAATCCACTGAAATCTTGAGGTAATGCAATGTTTACAGATTGTGTAGTTGCATTCACAGTTGTTCCTTCAACAATCGTTTGCCCTAAAACATTTACTACCGAAATAGTTGTGTTGGTGGTTTCACCGAAGTTGAAATTAACCAAATTTCCTTGTGAGGTTGGTAATATCTCCACTTCGTTACTAAAGTCGTAGGTAGAAGCAGGCGCAGCAACAAATGATTTACAATTGTTATTGTCTTTATTAAGCAACAAGATAAAGCGGTCAGGGCTATCATTAACATTCATGTTGAAGCAATATCCATTTCCTTCATTTAAGTCAACAATTTGTCCTGTTAGTTTGTCTTGAAGTTTGATACAGGTATAATCAGAAATGTATTCAAAACCGGAAGCGGTAATTTTATAAGATCCGTTTACAGTTACTTGCGTTTTTAAAGCAATAGAATATGTTTCGTTTGATACGTTAAATGTGTTTGTATTGATTCTTTTACCGTCTACCATTGTATACATAGCTGGTGTAGCTTTGTTTGGACTGTTTCTGAATGGGATGTCTTTTCTGTCTACCCCGTCAGACGCATCAGTTGAAGCAATCACTTTAAAATTGTGAGCATAAGAATTTTCAGTGCTCGCAAGTTTTAATGTAAAGTAAGGAGCCGCTTTTTTAGATGCTCGAATATCATGAACCGTTGCATTTATTTTAGAGGATTCCAAAACAAATAAGGTAGGCGTTGCAGAGAAATCAGAATAAACCCAAAATCCTTGAGTAGAAGCAATTTCATCATCTGCAGTTACGTCTGCCCAATCACCAATTGTATAATCGTACATTTCGATATAGTCAAATAATCCGCTTGCAGCTCCACCGGAAGATGCATATACAGATGCCCAAGAAATGCTTGAAGCGAAAGGATTACCAACTAAGTTCCAACCCTGAACGTTTGCCGAAACAAGAGAAGACAAATCCTGATCTCCTTGTGTAGGCACACCAACAGTCGTCAATGTTGTTGCAGGGAAGTTCGTATAGCTGAAATCACCGGTTAAAAACACTTCGAAACCTTGTCCCGGTGTAAGTGGAGTGCTTGAAGAGGTTACTGCAACGTATGCATCAGCAGTTTCGTCATATGTGGAAGCTGATCCTTGAGTTGTTCCTGAGCTTGCTGGCAAATAGCTGATTGCAGGTAATTCATTATCCCAATCCAAAAACGTTGAGTTTTGAACCGGTGAAGCTAAATCGGCAAATGTGGTATCTCTCGCTGAAATAAAGCGCTGAATGGTGAAGTTTCCGGAAACAGCACCTGTTCCAGTTATTGGAGCAATACGAGCGGTTTTTGTAGCGGTAGACAACATCGTAAATGTTTTTCCATTTGTGTTAAGGATACCATCTGTTAATGTTAAAACTTCGCTTAATGAATAAAGACCTGAAGAAAGAATTACTCCAGAAGGATTATTAATTGTTAAACACGTAAAGTCGTATGCAACACCTGTATTAGATAAGGTTTGAAGCGATGTTCCGCTTAGAAATAAATTTTTACCAGTGGAACCTGTAAAATAAGCACCATTTGTTTTTGTAATATTTCCTTCTACTGTTAAGTCAAACCCATTTGGTTTAAAATTCATTAAACTGGTACCGGTTCTGGTAAGGGTTAAGTTACCATGCACAGTTGTGTTTGCACCCATTAGTTTTGTTCCGCCATTCGTCAGTATTAAATTAAAATACCCAGAAACTGTATTTGGTAATGTTCCTCCAAAAATACTATGTGTTACAGTATTTCCTGTAGCACTTGCATCAAATGTTCCGATACTAGCATAAGTTCCTGCAAAAAAGGTATTTGAAACACTTGTTGTTAAATTTGAATTAGGTCCTTGAATCCAAGTTGCTCCCGCTGATAAAACCATTTGTTGTACTCCAATTGTTCCATTGTTTGTCACAATTACGCCAGCAGTGATGTATGTTTTAGCTGTTTTGAAAATGGAAACAGTAGCATCAATGGTTGTATTTACTTTAAATTGCCAAATCATGGTCGGGCTGAACGTTCCTGTTCCGGAAACCGTTTTTGTGTTGGTAATGAAATAAATAGATCCAGTACCACTTTCTGTCCCATTTACAGTGTAATCACCTTTTACATTGATACCTCCTCCGGATAACATTGAAAGAGAACCATCAACGGTTAAGTTTCTAACATACCTTAACGAATTAACTGTTATTGTATGTCCGGATGAGATAGTAACATCGTCATTTAATCCGGGAATACCGCTTGGAGTCCATGAACTAGCAACATTCCAATTCACCGGTCCTGCTCCTGCACTTACATAGCTAATGGAAAATGCGCTGCCAATACTTGCAATAAACACGATTGAGCTTAGTAGAAATTTTTTCATGATTTATGTGAATTAAAAAGTATAACTAAAACTGAGTAGTAGTATGATTTAAAATTGTTTATTTGTCCTAGTTACAAAAGAACGAAAATTTATTGAAATACTCAACGATTGGTTATATAAAAAATTTCCTTTCGTTTAAAAAAGCGGTGAATTTGACTTATTTGTATGTAAAAAAAATATCTTCTATGCATTCTTCTAAAGTTTCAAGGCATTATGGAGTTATTTGCTATATTTGTCCTGCAAAATTATAGGTATGTCAAGCAATAAGAAAAGCAATATTGTAGAAATAGATGATTTATTGTCGCTATTAAAAATCATCACCAAAAATTGGTATATCATCATTTCCTTTGTTCTTCTTTCTGCAGGTATTGCCTTTTTTTATACCTATAAGCTTCCTAATATATACGCTGCAAAGACTCAAATTCTATTAAAGTCGGATGAAACCTATGATTATCAGAATCAAATCTATAAAGGGTTAGGTTATTATCAAGCCTACCAAGATAATACTAACCAAATTCGTGTAATCACTTCCAATGATTTGATTGGAAAAGCCCTAGCAAAGTTAAAGTTAGACATTTCTTATTTTATTGTTGGGCGACTAAAAACAACCGAAGTATATCAATCATTACCTTTTGAGTTTAATGTCAAATATCTTGCTGATTTTTTATACGAAAAGGATATTAAGTTCAAAATTATTGATGAAAATAAATTTGAAATTATTTATCAAAAAGGGAAAAATGAAGTCAGCAAAAAATTTGAATTTGATAAAGAAATAGTAGATAGTGATTTTGTTTTTACCGTAAGTAAAAACGATAATGTGAACAACAAGGCGATTGTTGATTTAAGTGGTTACAACTATTTGGTTCGTATTCATGACAAAGATTATTTAACCTATATTTTTAAGAATGCTTTAAATGTTGAAAATATTGAAGGAACAACAATTTTAGAATTGTCGTTGGAAGATCAAATCCCTTCTCGTGCCGTAACCTTTTTAGATACTTTATCTAAGGTGTATATTGATTATACTTCTGAAGCTCAATTTGTAATCAATGAAAATACCTTAAATAATATTGAAAAGCAGTTAACCGGTGTAACGGATGTTTTAACATCCATCGAAAATGATTTAGAAACCTATAAGTCGGATAAAACAGTATTAGACCTGCCCAAGCAAGAAGATGAATACTTTAAGCAGTTGGTAGATTACGATGCAAAAAAGAGACAACTTCAACTTTGGCTTCAGTCCTTAGATGCTTTGGAGAAATACATTCTTGCGGTGGGTGCAAACAAAGATGATAAATTGCTTCCTCCTTCGTTTTATATTGAAGAAGGAGATGATTATTTAAAAACGGCTATCAATGAGTTGTATGCAATGCAGATGACCAGAAATAGTAAATTGTTTAGCTCCACTTCTGAAAATAAAAATATCAATGAGTTGGATCAAACGATGGACTTGTTGAAGAAAAACATTTTAACGTATATCATCAATTCAAAAAAAGGAATTGCACTAAGAATTAATGATGTAAACAAACAAATATTAGATTATACAACCATTATAAAAGGAATTCCAAAAACACAAAGAGACCTTTTGAACATTCAACGGAAAGTGGATGTGAATGAAAAAATGTATGTATATCTTTTGGAAAAAAGAGCCAATACCGTTATTGCCCGCGCAGGTATTTTACCTCAAACAAAAATTATAGAGAGTGCACATTCAATTGGTATTATCAAGCCCAATAAACGAAAATACCTTTATTATTTTATTCTAGTAGGTGGTATTTTAAGTTTGTTAGTCGTTTATCTGAGAGTGATTTTTTATTCAAAAATAGAAAGCATATACGAATTGAAAAAAATCACGAAGCTTCCTGTACTAGGCGAAGTCTTGTTTTCTGAAGAAGCAACAGCTGATTATATTATCGTAGATAAAGATTCAAAATCACCGATAACAGAAAGTTTTAGAGCAATTCGAACAAATTTGGAATTCATGGCGAGTGAATTGAATTCGAAAGTTGTATTGATAACTTCTTACAATCCTGGTGAAGGTAAAACATTTTGTTCTGTCAATTTAGCTACCATTCTTGCAAAAGCAGGTAAAAAGGTATTGCTGTTAGAGTTGGATTTACATAAACCAAAAGTGCAAAAAGCATTGGGGATGACTTCTGAAGTAGGTATTACGAATATTTTAATCGGTAAGTCTGATATTCCATCAACGATAATGCCGACAACCGTTGAAAATTTGAGTGTAATTCTTTCCGGACCAACTCCTCCCAATGCCTCTGAGATTATTTTAAGTCCGCATTTAAAAGAAATTTTTGATTACGGTCGTGAGGTTTTTGATTATGTGATTGTGGATACAGCACCTGTTGGATTAATTACAGATGCCTTGGTAATCATGAAAAATGTGGATATTTCCTTGTTTGTTTTAAACTCAAAATTTGCTAAAAAACAAGTTGTTGAAATAGCAGAAGAAATTGTGAGTACAAATAAAGTAACCAACTTCGGTTTTATATTAAATGGAGTTAAACGTAAGCGTTCCGGATATTACTATAATTATGGTTATGGCTATGGTTATGGTTACGGTTATGGAAATACCTATGGTTATGGTTATGGCAACAACAAAAAGAAGTAGCGTGCTTTGAATGCATTTTTATCTCCTGCTTTTTTGAAATTCATAGATTGTATATTAATTCTACCAGTTAAAATAAGATGTTAGGCATTTTCGGCAAAACATATAGTCAAGTATTTGAAATTTTACCTGCAAATTTTAAAAAGAAATTTTTAAGAATGCAGGTACTTATTCTTTTTACAGGAGTTGTTGATTTATTTGGATTAGCCGCCTTTGTTCCTGTTTTATCAGCCGTTGCAAATCCTCAAATCATCAGCAGTAATCGTTTTTTTTCTTCCTTGAAACAATTTTTAAATGTCGAAAGCAATAATCACTTTCTATTGATATTGTTTGTTAGTGCATTCTTTTTTTTCTTTTTAAGATCTGTATTTATTCTTTACAGTCAATGGTTACAGAGTAAGTTTGTTTTTGTTTTAAGTGAATATATTGGTGAGAAAGCGTATCGTTATTACATGGATTTAGATTACCAAACTTTTCAGAAAAAACAATCTGCTGAAATTATTCGTGAACTAACACTTAGTCCGCAACACTTTTCGAAATTTTTAGTGATGCCCTTGCTATTGCTTTCTGCCGAGATGCTAATTGTTGTGCTTATTATAACAGGGATTGCTATTTTCGATATTAAAGTATTTCTTTTATTGATTGTTACCATCTTTCCTGCTGCGTTTATATTTCATCGACTGGTTAAAAAAAGATTAAAACATTATGGGGAAGAACAAAACAGAGAAACACCCAAATTGTATTCCAACAGTAATCGAGGCATCAATGGTTTTATAGATGTAAAGCTTAGAAATAAAGAATCCGTATTGATAGATGATTACATTGGAGTGTTTAAAAAGTTGAATAGAATAAATGTTGTTACTACAACTTTAAATATATTTCCTGCAAAACTTTTTGAGCTGGTAACCGTTGGCGGATTAATGGTTATTTTTATTTATGGTGCATTTATGGCAAACAACCCTGCAGTTGTTATTCCATTGATTGCGGTATATGCAGCTGCCGGTTATCGAATTATTCCCTCGCTCAGTAAAGTGATTCCTGCCTTAATGCAGTTAGAGCAATTTTCGTATTTGTTTGGTATTTATAATGCTCCCTTAAAAAGCAATGTAGAAGCAAATTATAAAAAGCAAGAAGAAATTTCTTTTGAAAAAGCTATTGAACTCAATGGAATTTCGTTCAGATTTAAAGATGAAGCCGAATGTTTTATCTCAAATATGAACTTGACAATTAAAAAAGGTGAAGTAGTAGGAGTGATTGGAAAATCTGGGTCAGGAAAATCAACTTTGGTGAAAATTATTACCGGTTTCCTCAGATCAGAAAAAGGGTCACTCACAGTGGATGGTGTTTCCATTGATGATCGAAATATGAGAAGCTGGATGAATCATATCAGTTATGTGCAGCAGTCGCCTTATCTTGAAAAAGGGAGTTTAGCTTCCAATATTGCTTTTTTGGAAACGAACATAGATATGGCTCGATTAAATAAGGTCATTGGTATGGCTTCTCTGACTTCACTCGTGAATGGCCGCAACCCCTTAGATATTCTGATTGATGAAGAAGGAAAGAATTTGAGTGGAGGACAAAAACAGCGGATTCTGATTGCTCGCGCTTTATATCACAATAGTCAACTCATCATTTTTGATGAGGCTACTTCGGCATTGGATAATCAAACAGAGGAAGAAGTGAACGAAACGTTAAAACAAATAAAAGGAACAGGAGTTACGATTATCATCATCGCGCACCGCTATAGTACGTTGATTCATACAGATAGAATACTTCAGTTTAATGATAATAATGAATTGGTGGAAACAAGTTATTTGAAACTACAATCAATGTAGTGTTTGTTTTTGCAACCGTTTTTTACTAAATTTGATAACCAAGATTACTCCAAGATGAAAAAAATATATTCAAGTCTGTTCGTATGCCTTTTCTTGATTGCAATTGAAGGTGTAGCACAGTTCCCTGGTTTTATAAACTATACCACTCCAACCACGAACTATTCAGCTTATCAGGACAATGGTTTTATTTGGATTGCGAGTAGTGGTGGTCTAATGAAATTTGATACCGTTGCAAAAACAACTACTCATTTTAATGCCTATAACTCAGGGCTTCCTTGTAACAATGTATTTTCTATTGCAAAAGATAATTCAGGTAATTTTTGGTTTGGAACAGGGGGAGGGGCTACCGGTTATTATGAAGGAATTATGGTTGGTCGTGGTTTGGTAAAATATGATGGGACAAATTGGACGGTATATAAAACGTCTAATTCAGGGATTTGTGATAATAGTGTTCGTACCTTATTTATTGAAAATGATACTGTTTGGGCAGGAACTTATGGTGGTGGTATCTCAAAATATTTTGGAGGAATCTGGACGACTTTTGATCGGTTGAATTCCGATTTGCCTTCCGACACCGTTTCTTGCATTGTAGAAGATTTAGATGGGTTGAAATGGATTTCCACATACAATGGAGTTGCTTCCTTTAATGGAACAACCTGGACCATCTACAATAAATCAAATTCAGGATTACCTGGCGATACTGTGAGAACAATTGCTATAGGACCGAATAATGAAAAGTGGTTTGGAACAAGTAGAGGTATTGCGAAATTTAATGATACTGCTTGGACCACCTACACAACCACCAATTCAGGATTATCCTACAAAAATGTTGTTACTATATTACCTGAGCCGGATGGAAGTATTTGGTATGGCACATACGGTATGGCAGAAACCTATGGCGGAGGAGTTGGTAAATTTAATGGAACTATCTGGACAAACTATAACAGCAGTAATTCCGGATTGCCGAGAGATAATGTCGCAATTGTAATGGCTGATGCTTCCGGAAAAAAATGGATTACCAGTGAGCGTGGCAGTAAAGCTGGAGGAGGACAAGCACAAATGAATCGTTTTAGTGGAACGGCTTGGGAAACGTTTGATTTTATCAATACAACTTTGATGGTGAATTTTTATTATACCATTGAAAAAGATGCAGCTAACAATTTATGGTTCGGTGGAGAAAAGTCTGGTTTAACAAAGTATGATGGTGCTACTTGGACAAATTTCAACATTGATAATTCAACGATTTCTGACGATGATAATTATTCTGTGAAATTTGATTCTTATGGTATTTTGTGGACAACACATGATCGAGGACGATTGGATAAATTTGATGGAACAACTTTTACAACTTATTATACTCCGGGAGGGATTTTTGACGACCCTTTCGCTTTGGCAATTGATACTGCAAATGTAAAATGGCTGGGATGCAGGGGAACCGGTTTGTTTTCTTTTGATGGAACGACCTGGACCAGCTATACTACATCTACTTCAGGCTTACCGCATAATTATATTAATTGCATAAAAATTGCCCCTGATGGAAAAAAATGGATTGGGACGAATGGTGGAGTGACGGTTTTTGATGGCACAACTTGGACCACTTACACCGTAGCGAGCTCTGATTTACCACACAATACTGTTCGTGGAATTGATTTTGACCAATTTGGAAATGTTTGGTTAGCTACGTTTGGAGGATTGGCAAAATTTAATGGCACCACTTGGACAAATTATACTACTTCAGGAACCGGATTGCCAAGCAGTAAAATATATAGTATCGCAATTGATAGTTATGATACAAAATGGGTGGGAACGTATACTGGGATTGCGAAATTGTCAGGAACAACTTGGACCACATTAAGTAGCTTTGTGAGTGCTCCTTACAATTACATCAATGATATTAATTTTGATGCAGCAGGGGATGCATGGTTTGCGACACAAGGTCATAGTTTATTGGAATACAGCAATACAATACTAACAAATTACCCAACGAATACATTTGATTACGCTGAATTGTTGAATTATCCGAATCCTGCAGTAGATGAAGCTTTCTTGCAGTTTGATGTTGATAAAACAGAAGGAAATTACACACTAACCATTTTGGATGCAATTGGTAAAAAAATTGAATTACCATTTGTGTCTTATCAAGAAAATAATCATCAGGTATATCAATTAAATACTTCTTCATTATCTAACGGAGTTTATTTTTATTCGATTACATCATCCAATACTGTGAGAAGCGGTAAAATGATTATTCAAAAGTAAGTTTATGAATGCAAGAAGTACCGTACTTCAGTTATATACCGCTAGTTTTCCATATGGAAAAGGAGAAAGTGTTTTAGAAAATGAAATACTAGTTCTTTCTAAAAAGTTTGAGAAAATATATATTCATCCGAAGTCTTCAAAAGCTGGGGATAAGAGAACTGTGCCCGATAATGTGATTGTGTTAGATGCAATCAATGATCGCTCGAATTTAAATTCTTTCGGTATTTTTTTTAAGAATTTTGGTTCGATTTTATGGATACTTTGGAGCGAATTTATTCATTGTAACAACAAATTTTATTTCATAAAGAAAATTAGAAGCTTCAATTCCCTTTTAATTAGAGCCTTCTATGATGCAGCATGCATTAAGCAGTTGTCAGGTTTTTCTGATAAAAAACATGTTCACTATTCGTTTTGGATGAATGATTGGGCGTTGGCACTTTCGGTTCTTAAATATAAAAAGGATATCAATCGTTTTATATTCAGATGTGGTGGCTTTGATATTTACGATGAACGTCACGAGGGTAACTATTTACCATTCCGCTTTTTTATCTATAAAAATACTTCCGCCATTTATCCCAATTCTTTGTTTGGAACAAATTATATCAAAAAGAAACAATGTTTTGAGGATAAGGTGCAATTGCAATATTGGGGCACCAACGATTACGGATTGAACCCTTTTGCTAGTCAAGGCATGTTTACAATTGTATCCTGTTCTAATTTAATTCCTCTAAAACGTGTCCATCTCATCATTGAAATTTTGAAACAATTAAAATTTGAATTCAAATGGGTGCATTTTGGAGATGGTTTTTTAATGAACGATTTAAAAGAAAAGGCGAAATCCCTTCCCGACTCAGCACATTTTGAATTTAGAGGAAGTGTATCCAATCAAGAAATATTAAATTTTTATAAAAAGAACAGCGTGAATTTGTTTATTACTACGAGTGAAACGGAAAGTTTACCCGTATCTATTCAAGAAGCAATTAGTTTTGGTATTCCTTGTGTTGCAACCAATGTAGGAGGGATTTCTGAAATTGTAAATGATACAACCGGTGCATTAATTGAAAAAGATTTTGATATAAAAGCTGTTGCAGCCATTGTTGATGGATTTTATTCAGGAAACAAAAATACTCCGGAATACAGAAAAGGCGTAAGGCAGTTTTGGTTGGATCATTTTTCAGCTGAAGTAAATTATAATGCATTTTACAACGAAATTGTTCAACGAACTCGTTCTTAAATTTGCGTATATTTAATTGTAGTGTATAAATCGCATTTATCGGATACTAATGTTATTTAATTCGTTTGATTTTTTTCTTTTCTTTCCTCTCGTTACGCTGCTCTATTTTATTTTGCCGTATAGTTACAGATGGTTGTTGCTTTTATTAGCAAGCTGCTATTTTTACATGGCATTTATTCCATATTACATTTTAATTTTAGGTGCGACCATTGTTGTTGATTATTTCGCTGGAATTTTGATTGAAACTGCCACCGGAGCAAAACGAAAACGACTCTTTTTGATTATGAGCTTAGTCGCAAATATTGGAGTATTAGCGGTTTTTAAATATTATAATTTTTTCATTGAAAATATCGATCGGTTAACTGCAACATTGGGTTTCGAATCACCAATTCCATATTTGTCAATCATCCTTCCAATCGGATTGTCGTTTCATACATTTCAAGCGATGAGTTATACGATAGAAATTTATCGAGGAAATTTTAAAGCAGAGCGCCATTTTGGAATCTATGCACTTTATGTAATGTTTTATCCACAATTGGTTGCAGGACCAATTGAACGACCACAAAATATTTTACCTCAATTGAGAAAAAAAAATGATGTGGATTACGGTAGAATCGTGAGGATTAAAAATGATGTTGTGGGGCTTTTAAAAGATAGTAATTGCTGATCGATTGTCTGTAATTGTAAACTAAGCTAATAACTCTCCGGAACAGTACGATGGGATTTCCTTGTTATTTGCTACCTATTGTTTCGCCTTTCAGATTTACTGTGATTTTTCAGGATATTCTGATATTGCCATCGGTGCTGCAAAAGTAATGGGGTACGATTTGATGGAGAATTTCAAAACCCCTTATATTTCAAAATCAATAAAAGAATTTTGGGAACGTTGGCATATTTCATTGTCTTCCTGGTTTAGAGATTATTTATACATTCCTTTGGGAGGCAACAGGGTTTTAAAATGGAGATGGTATTACAATTTATTTATTGTTTTTATTGTTAGTGGATTTTGGCATGGGGCAAACTGGACTTTTATCATTTGGGGGGCATTGCATGGCTTTTATTTAGTCGCAGCCCTTTTGCTTTCCGTTGCATTTAAAAGATATATGGAAAACAAATCGATGCCAATCCAATGGATTAAAATTGTTTTTACATTTCATTTAGCAGTGTTTGCCTGGATCTTTTTCAGAGCAAAAGATTTATCGGTTGCCAAAGTAATCATTTATAAAATTTTTGATTTTTCAAATTATTCGATACAGGATGTTCATTTGCTTTCTGTAATGAAACTAGCAACCATACTGCTTACCGTATTTTTGCTTTTCTTATTTATCCTTTCAGATGTTAAAATGGATGGACTCATAAAGAACCGTTTGGTATTGAAGTCGAAATTTTTTAATATGGCCTTGTATGCTGATTTTGGTGTTCATTCTTATGTTTGGTTATTTTGGTCAAACTGATTTTATTTATTTTCAATTCTGATGCACATAAAAAAATTGGTTATAAACGGATGTTTGTTTTTGGCAATGGTAGTTGCCGTCTATTTTGCATTCATGTTTGTACTT